>JAPPOI010000091.1 GCA_028818055.1 Boseongicola sp. | reverse complement strand
CGAGCTGTCCGTCGCCTGGCGCAAAAGCCACCAGCGCCAGTAATCAGCAGGCAAAATCTCAAGGGCTTGATCCATGAAAACGCCACGCCCCTGGGACGGCGAGAATTGGCCGCCATCGTAATTCAGGTAGTTGAACGACTTGATGTAATCGACCAGCTTCCAGTCTTCGCCGGACCCGATAATGGTGGCTGGGAAAGACAGGGTGTGAAACGGTACGTTGTCCTTGCCCATGAACTGTACGTATCGGACGTCTTCGGCACCCTTATCGGTGCGCCACCAGCGTTCCCATTCTGAATCCGGTGCCCCGCGACCGTCAGACCATTCTTTGGCGCAGGCGATGTATTCAATAGGTGCGTCGAACCAAACGTAGAATACCTTGCCTTCCATGCCGGGCCAGTCTTCGGTGCCCCGCTTGACTGGAATGCCCCAATCAAGGTCGCGTGTGATCCCGCGGTCTTGAAGCCCGTCGCCGTCGTTGAGCCACTTCTTGGCAATTGAGGTCGTTAGGATCGGCCAATCCGATTTGCTGTCGATCCAGTCCGAAAGTTGCCCGCGAAGGCTGCGCTGCTTCAGATATAGGTGCTTGGTTTCGCGCACCTCTAGATCCGTCGATCCGGAAATCGCGGATCGGGGTTCAATCAGATCGGTGGGATCAAGCTGCTTGGTGCAGTTTTCACACTGGTCGCCACGCGCTTTGTCATAACCGCAGTTGGGGCAGGTGCCTTCGATGTAACGGTCAGGAAGAAACCGTCCGTCTGCATTCGAATAGACCTGCTTTTCCACCACTTCGTCGATCAACCCGGCATCTGCTAAACGACCAGCAAAATGCTGGGTTAGAGCGTGGTTCTGAGGCGATGACGATCGACCATACTTGTCGAATGACAAACCAAAGCCGTCGGCCAAATCTTTTTGAACAGCCCACATCTCGGCGCAATAGTCAGCGACCGGCTTTCCGGCTTTGGCGGCGGCCAATTCAGCGGGTGTTCCGTGCTCGTCAGTTGCGCACAAAAACAAGACTTCATTGCCACGCGCACGCATGTACCGCGCATAAAGGTCTGCAGGCAGCTGCGAGCCCACGAGGTTACCTAAATGCTTAATCCCATTGATGTACGGGATCGCGGAAGTGATCAGTATGCGTGCCATAAAAAGCCTCTTGGTTTCGCGCGGTCTCATACCGCAGGCACAGGCGGTCGTCACCCCTTCATCTGCCTCAATTCTGGCTCGTGCAATTCTCCCCTTGCAATATCAATGAATTCCCCCTAAATCGCGCCTACTTCACAGGTAGGGCATGGGCCTTCGAGGGAGACATCCTTGATGCGTCCGCCGGTTGGGAGAAATCCCTGAACGCTCTGCCGAGGCGCAAACCGGAAAGGAATTTGGACATGGCGCTCCCTGAATTCACTATGCGTCAGCTGTTGGAAGCTGGCGTTCACTTTGGTCACCAAACCCAGCGTTGGAATCCCAAGATGGCTGAGTTCATCTATGGTGACCGTAACGGCATTCATATTCTCGACCTGACACAGACAGTCCCAATGCTGGACGCTGCGTTGAACGTCGTCCGCGAAACCGTCGCCAAAGGCGGCCGCATTTTGTTCGTTGGCACCAAGCGTCAGGCGCAAAAGCCGATCGCTGAGGCAGCTGAAAAATGCGCACAGTATTATATGAACCACCGCTGGTTGGGTGGAACGCTCACCAACTGGAAAACCGTTAGCCAATCTATCAACCGCCTTCGCGAGATTGATGAAAAGATGGCTGAAGGCGCCGAAGGTCTGACGAAGAAAGAACGTCTGGGCATGGAGCGTGAGCAAGCCAAACTACAAGCGTCGCTCGGCGGCATCCGCGAAATGGGCGGCGTTCCAGACCTTCTGTTCGTTGTTGACGTGAACAAAGAAGACCTGGCCATCGCAGAAGCGAAGAAGCTCGGCATTCCTGTTGTCGCTGTTGTTGACACCAACTGTTCGCCAGCTGGCGTTGATTACATCATTCCAGGCAACGACGACGCGGCCCGCGCGATCGCGCTTTACTGCGATCTGGCCAGCCGTGCCGCTCTTGACGGTATGAGCGCACAGCTGGGTGCTGCTGGCGTCGACGTAGGTGCAATGGAAGAAGCTGCGGAAGAGGTCATTGAACCTGAAGCCGCAGCCGAAGAAGCACCTGCTGAAGAAGCTCCAGCGGAAGAAGCTGAAAAGGCTGAGTAATCGCCTGTCACTTATTTGATATCGAACGCGGCTAACCCCGCGTTCGTATGCACTAACATTTGAGGAGAGCCACTATGGCTATCACGGCTGCACTTGTAAAAGAGCTGCGCGACGTCACCGGCGCAGGCATGATGGACGCCAAAAAAGCGCTGACCGAAACGGACGGCGATATGGAAGCTGCCAAAGACTGGCTGCGCACCAAGGGTCTTGCAAAAGCCGACAAGAAATCTGGCCGTACAGCGGCTGAAGGACTTGTTGCTGTTAGCACCGATGGCGGCAATGGCGTTGCCGTTGAAGTAAACTCGGAAACCGACTTTGTTGCTAAGAACGAAGAATTCCAGACGATGGTATCGGGCATCGCTACAGCGGCTATGGGCGCCGATGATGTCGATGCGTTGGCATCAGCGGATCTCGGCGGCAAGCCAGTGTCTGAAAACATCACCGATGCGATCGCTAAGATCGGTGAAAACATGACCCTGCGCCGGATGTCGAAGATCTCGGGCGACGCTGTGGAATCTTACATCCACAACGCCGCTGCCGCAGGAATGGGCAAAATCGGTGTGCTGGTTGCATATTCGGGCGGCGATGCCGCTACTGCGAAGCAGGTGGCTATGCATATCGCAGCTGTGAACCCAGCCGCGCTGTCCGAAGCCGATCTTGACCCGGCGGTTGTCGAAAAAGAGCGTTCTATCCAAATGGATATTGCGCGCGAAAGCGGAAAGCCCGAGCAAGTGATCGAAAAGATGATCATGGGCCGGATGAAGAAGTTCGTCGCAGAATCCACTTTGTTGAACCAGGCTTTCGTTGTGAACCCTGACCTGACTGTCGGCAAGGCAGCCGAAGAAGCAGGTATGTCGATCACCGGATTTGTTCGCCTGGAAGTGGGCGAGGGGATCGAAAAGAAAGAGGAAGACTTTGCAGCGGAAGTTGCAAAGGCAGCCCAAGGCTAAAACCCTCTTAGATCCAAAAAGAAAAAGCGGTGCTGTTACACGCAGCACCGCTTTAATTTTACCCACCCGTACCGCGCGACCAATGGGGATGAGGAACTGGCGCGGGCAATAACTCGTAAGTTGTTAGTGCCGGTCGGGAAGTGGACTATACACCCTCGACCGGCGTCGGTTTCCCGATCCCCTCACGGTGACACCCGAAATCGCGGGCGATGTCAGAGGGATGTTCCCTGGCTAATGCCACCACTCACGGAACACGTAAATTATGACGGTTAAATTGACGTAAGGGAAGTATGGGATTCCATACCACCCCATTAGTTTCGTGAGCGCAGCGTGAAAACCGCACACAATTTTTGACCAAATGATCGAATTTACGTTCCTAGAACGAAAATCTGGCGTTGAAGCGACGCTTTCATCACTGCTTGCGCCGTTGTGTCGACCTGCAGCGATTCTCTTGCTTTTCGCAAATGCTTTTCAACTGTGGCCGCTGTAAGCCCCATGATGTCGGCGATATCCTGGGTGGTCTTTCCGTCACTTACCCATTCCAGAACTTCCTTCTGACGACCCGAGAGGCGTTTGAGTGCCTCAGGAAAGGGAAGGGAGGCCAATTTGAGATGCGCGATCTGATTCACAAGATCGATTTCTTCGCCGTGTTTCTCCCAGATGTAGTCCACTTCGGTCTGCGTCATGTCCGCCCGAGCGGTCAAAGCGATGGCGGCTTTCTGACGCGAGGAGCTGTCAGGAAATGAAATTGTGTAACCACAAGTAACGTCAAAGCGTTTGTTCAATTCCAAAACATCGTGCTGTTCTGGTGTCAGGTTGTCGAAGTTTTCTGCCATCCAACGCCATGACATCGCTCCGGTGTTTTCGGAGGCCCATTGCACCATTGGGGCGACACGGAAAACTTTGTAATCGAAAAATTCGGTGACGTATTCGTTCGCATGGTTCGTGAGAACCATCATATCTTCACGGTTACCCAGAGACGTCGGCGTGCGAAAACGAGTGAAGCCATAGAGAAGGCGGTCAAATCCGTATTTCTCCATCTCGACTGTCAGAGTCGACCAAACAGCCTCGATATCTCCAGCATCAACAAGCGCCTTGATGACCTGAATAGACATGAACCTTACGAATATCTCGAGGCTAGGGCGCGCATCGCCAAAGCGTAACTTTGAATGCCGAACCCAGATACAATGCCGATCGCCGCAGGTGTCAGGTAGCTGTGATGCCGAAAGCTCTCGCGCGAATGGATATTCGAGATGTGAACCTCCACAGCTGGTACGTCCACAGACTTCAAAGCATCATGAAGTGCCACAGATGTATGCGAGTAAGCACCAGCGTTAAGAACGATGCCATCGACAGTCGTGCGAGCTTCGTGGATCTTATCGATCAGTGCGCCTTCGTGATTGGATTGAAAGAACGAAACGCTCAAACCCAGTTCGGTCGCCGTGTCGCGGCACAATGCTTCGATATCTTCAATGGTATCTGAACCATAAACTTCCGGCTGGCGTGTTCCCAGCAGGTTCAAGTTCGGACCATTTATGACCAATACGGATGACATCAGATTGTCCTGTGCGTGTTAGCGTGGCTTCGACAATCGGGTGTACCAGCAGAAAGTTCTTCAGATCAACTGCTTAACAGTAGCGGCTTAAAGCTGTTGTCGCGTAACATCACAGATGGTGGGGGATGAAGTGGCTAATACGAGAGGCCTTGCTTAGCGCCATAGCAATTTTCGCATAATCGGTATTATGTTAAATATCTAGCCGAGCGCGTATCCTGCACCACGCACCGTTCTGATTGGGTCAGTTCCACCGTGCATACACAGGGCTTTTCGTAAACGCCCGATGTGCACGTCAACGGTACGAGTATCAACGTAAATGTCTCGGCCCCACACACGGTCAAGGAGTTGTTCCCGGGACCATACGCGTCCAGGCTTTTCCATAAATGTACTCAGAAGCCTGAATTCAGTTGGGCCGAGTTTTATTTCTTTTGCGTTGCGGTCGACACGATGCGTTTCGCTGTCCAGGGTGATGTCGTCGAACTCAAGCCGTTCGCCAACCGATGATGGTCGTGTTCGACGTAACTGGGTGCGAACGCGCGCCATGAGCTCGACGACAGAATACGGTTTGACCATGTAGTCGTCGGCGCCAGTCTCAAGCCCGCGAACCTTGTCTACTTCTTCGCTACGGGCGCTTAACATAATAATTGGCACATTTCGTGTCGCCGAACCTGCCTTTAGTCGCCGGCAAATTTCGATGCCTGATACGCCTGGAAGCATCCAATCCAACAGTATGATGTCTGGAGCGATCTCATCGACCAATAAAAGCGCTTCATCGCCAGTTTGGGCTTTCGAGACATGAAAACCCTCTGCCTCAAGATTATAAGTCAGCACTTCAAGCTGGGCTGTCTCGTCTTCGACAACCAGCACACTTGGCGCTTCCATAACCATCAATCAGTTATCCCTCTGATAAATATGGTGTTTTATCGTGTTTGGGGCGCGCGTCATCTGGCATACTACCGGTGACCAGATAGACCACCTGCTCTGCGATGGATGTGACGTGGTCGCCCATACGTTCGATGTTCTTGGCAATAAAATGCATGTGCATACAGGCTGTGATGTTGCGTGGGTCTTCCATCATGTGTGTTAGAAGCTCTCTGAACATCGCCGTGTACATCTGGTCGACATCCTCGTCGCGAAGGATAACTTGTTCCGCAAGTTCCGCATCTCTTTGGTTGTAGGCATCCAGTGCGTCTTTGAGCATGAGTTGCACTTCGCGTGACATACGACGAATTGATGCCGGTGCACCGGGAACCTGAGGCAAGTCAGCAAGAACTGACGTTCGCTTCGCCATGTTCTTCGCATAGTCGCCGCAACGCTCAAGGTTGGCGCTGATCTTGATGACTGTCAAAACAGTTCGAAGGTCGCTCGCGGTCGGCGCACGAAGTGCAATAACGCGAGCACTTTCTTCATTAACTTTCTCTTCTAAAGCATCAATTTCTTTATCTTTTTTGCGAATCTTTTCAGCCGTTTCAACGTCGCGTTCTTCAAGCGATGTCGCGGCTTCTGTGATGGCAGTTTCAACCATGCCACCCATTTTCATCAGGATGGCCTGAATGGCTTCGAGATCGCGGTCAAAGGCTGAAGCAATGTGTTGGTCTTGCATTTTGAGATCCCCTACCCGATCCGGCCGGTAATGTAACTTTCCGTCCGGCTGTCTTCTGGGTTTGTGAAAATTTGTCCGGTTTCGCCGTACTCAACCAGATCGCCCAGGTGGAAAAACGCTGTCTTCTGGCTGACACGTGCCGCTTGCTGCATGGAATGGGTCACGATCACCACTGAATAGTTTTGACGCAGTTCGTCGATCAATTCCTCGACCTGCGCGGTGGCGATGGGATCGAGCGCCGAGCACGGTTCGTCCATCAACAGTACTTCGGGCTCCGTGGCAACGGCGCGGGCAATGCACAGACGCTGTTGCTGGCCCCCAGAAAGGCCGGTTCCCGGTTGATGCAGTCGATCTTTTACTTCGTCCCAGATCGCTCCACGGCGCAAGGATTTTTCAACGATTTCATCAAGTTCTGCTTTGTTCTGCGCCAGCCCGTTAATACGTGGGCCATAGGCAATGTTGTCGTAAATCGATTTTGGAAAGGGGTTCGGTTTCTGGAACACCATGCCGACCTTGGCCCTCAACTGCACTGGATCAACTTCAGGATCGTAGATGTCCTCGCCATCCAGCACGATGTCACCGGTGACTCGGCAGATGTCGATGGTATCGTTCATGCGGTTCAGGCAACGCAAAAACGTCGACTTCCCACACCCAGACGGTCCAATGAACGCGGTCACAGTCTTGTCGTCAATATCGACGCTGACGTCTTTAATTGCATGCACGTCGTCGTAGAAGACATTCACGCCGTGCGCCTGGATTTTCGTGTCCGTCATTGCGGTCGCTCGTTCAGTTAGTCGCATATCGTTCATAAGTCGCCTCTCCCCTTTACCAACGGCGCTCGAACCGGCGGCGCAGGATGATTGCGATCGTGTTCATTGTGAGGAGGAATATCAGAAGGACGATAATTCCACCCCATGCTTTTTCGTAGAAGCTCACGTCTGCACGCGCCGCCCACGTGTAGATCTGCGCGGGCATTGCAGAGTTCGGATCAGTAAACCCACCCAGGAAGCTGTCGGGATACCCGCGGGCAACAAATCCGACCATGCCAATCAGCAAAAGTGGAGCGGTTTCACCCAATGCTTGAGCCAGACCAATAATGGTTCCAGTCAGAATGCCAGGCATCGCCAAAGGCAACACGTGATGGAAGACTGCTTGCATACGAGACGCGCCAAGACCAAGGGCGGCATCCCGGATAGACGGCGGTACGGCTTTCAAAGCAGCGCGTGTGGAAATGATTATCGTTGGTAGGGTCATCAACGTCAAAACCAGACCGCCAACAATCGGTGCAGACTGCGGCAAGTGCATGAATTGAATGAACACTGCGAGGCCCAAGATGCCGAATACAATCGATGGGACAGCTGCAAGGTTCGATATGTTGACCTCAATCAGATCGGTGAACCGGTTCTGAGGCGCAAATTCCTCAAGATAGATCGAGGCGGCTACACCAATTGGCAGCGATAAGAATAGGACCACCAGCATCATGAAGAACGAACCGACTACCGAAGCGCCGATACCCGCACCGCCCGGATTATCAACGCCAGTGTCGGTTC
>JAPPOI010000345.1 GCA_028818055.1 Boseongicola sp. | reverse complement strand
CTGATGAATGCGGGATTTCACCACTATTGGTAGGCATCCTGCGAAGGTCGTGCAAATCAAAAACTCGAAAACGCAGCAGATAAGTGTTTGGAGCTTGATCAGGAAAAGATTCCAACCGGCCAAATCATTGGTGTTTCAGATGTTGATCAGGATCTTCGCAACGCTCGGGTTCCTGAGCATGATATCGATACGTGCTTCATCTTACGCGAAAGCAACCAAGTGCGACGCGCAGTTTCTCTGATTTCGGATTCGTATCGGCTCGACATTGATACCGACGCACCCGCAGTTCATGTTTACACCGGGAACGAGATTGGGATTGCCGTGGAACCAGAGATGTTTCCCGATGCACCGAACCATTCGAACTTCCCGTCTGTTCGGTTGGCACCGGGCGAGGTTTTTCAACAGAAAACAATCCACCGTTTCACCAAGCTATGAGCTTTGTGAGCGTCACCCCATCTCACATGGAAAATGTGAGACTAGGCGCGCATCCTTTCTGATTTCGGATCGTACATTGGACGAAGTGAAGTTTCTGCAGCTACCCGCTGGCCGGCAACCTCAATTTCCCAACCGTGGTCTTCTTTCGCCATCGCCGACGGAACATATCCCATGCCTATCGCACCACCAAGGAAGTGACCGTAATTGCCCGAACTAAGATACCCGACGAACTTGCCATCCTTCAGGATTGCCTCGTTGTGGAACAACAGCGGCTCGGGGTCAGCCAGCTTGAATTGAAGCATGCGCATTTCGGGACCGGATTCTTTTCGACGCAGTACAGCATCTCGACCAATGAAATCGGGTTTGTCAGTTTTAACGGCAAACCCTAAACCAGCATCGATAACGTTATCTTCGCAGGTAATGTCGTGGCCAAAGTGGCGGAATGCCTTTTCGATCCGCAGGGTATCCATGGCGTGCATGCCAACCAACTTAAGGTTCATCTCCTGACCCGCTTCGAAAAGCGTTTCGAATGCATGCCCACACATGTCGGACGAGACATAAAGCTCCCACCCCAGTTCGCCCACGTACGACACGCGATGCGCGCGGGCCAGACCGTAACCAAGTTCAATTTCTCTTGCGAATCCAAAGGGGTGGGCTTCGTTTGACCAGTCTGCTGGACTGACTTTTTCAAGGAGTGCCCGAGAGTTTGGCCCCATTACCGCCAAAACGCCTTCACCTGCAGTTACATCGGTTATGACGACATTGCTGCCTGCCTTGTGCCGCTCCAACCAAGTTTGATCAGCAAGGCGTGTCGCGGCCGGCGTCACCACCAGATAAGCCGTATCGCTTAGGCGAGTGACGGTCACATCGGCCTCGATGCCACCGGTCGAATTCAGGAACTGAGTATAGACAATCTTGCCCGGTTCCACGGCCATCTGGCCACCGCAGACACGATTGAGAAAAATCTCTGCATCCGGACCTTCGACCCGGATTTTCCCGAACGAGGACATGTCATACATGCCGACGTTCTCGCGAACGGCCATGTGTTCGCGCGCGTTGTTTTCAAACCAGTTCTGTCGCTTCCAAGTGTATTGGTATTCACGATCCTGACCCGGGTCTGCGAACCAGTTCGCCCGCTCCCAACCAGCAATCTCGCCCATGACACCGCCCTGTTCCAGCAACTGATGGTGGAACGGAGTTCGCCGCACACCTCGCGCCGTTGCTTTCTGGCGGTAAGGATAGTGATCTGCGTAAAGCAGACCCAAAGTCTCGACTGAGCGATCATAAAGATAGTGTTTGTTGCCTTGGAAAGGTTGCATCCGCGTGATGTCGACGTCGCCCAGATCAAATGGCTTTTCACCACTGTCCATCCATTCGGCCAAGGCCATTCCAGCACCGCCGCCGGATTGGATTCCGATCGAGTTGAAACCGGCAGCGACCCAGATATTGTCAGTCCCAGGTGCCAATCCAAGGTGGTACGCATCGTCCGGAGTGAAGCTTTCGGGTCCGTTAAAGAAAGTGTGAATGCCTGCTTCTGCCAGGATCGGCATACGCTCGACAGCCTTTTCAAGGATCGGCTCAAAGTGATCAAAGTCTTCAGGCAGTTGATCAAATTCAAAGCTGTCAGGAATTCCGTTCATACCCCAAGGCTTGGCCACAGGTTCAAATGCACCAAGCAGAATCTTTCCCGCATCTTCTTTGTAATATGCGCATTCGTCCGGGACACGCAGTACCGGCAGCTGCGTAATGCCGTCGATGCCCTCGGTCACAATGTAGAAGTGTTCGCAGGCGTGAAGTGGGATGTTAACTCCGGCCATCCGGCCAACAGAATGCGACCACATGCCAGACGAGATGACGATCGCTTCACAAGTAGTATGACCCGTTTCGCCCTTCTCAGTTTCCCAATCGACACCAGTCACTCGGGCTCCATCTTTCACAATGTTTGTGACTTTGACGCCTTCCAACGTCTTGGCGCCGCGCTGCCGCGCGCCCTTGGCAAGTGCAAGCGTGATATTGGCAGGGTCGCCTTGCCCGTCCTTGGGAAGCCAAACACCCTGCTTGACGTCTTTGGTCTCAAGGTAAGGGTACTTATCCTTCACTTCATCGGCGCTGATTTCATCAATTTCTACATCGAACGCGCGAGCCATTGTGGCGAGTCTTAGGATTTCTTCTTTGCGCTCCTCCGTCAGAGCAACGGTTATGGAACCGCAGCGTCGAAATCCCGTGGAGACCCCTGTTTCAGCTTCAAGATCTCCGTAAAGCTCTTGCGTATACTTCGCGAGCTTCGTCATGTTCGCAGAATTCCGAAGCTGCGCAATCAGACCTGCAGCGTGCCATGTGGTGCCGCTGGTAAGCCGCTTTCGCTCCATAAGGACGACGTCGGTCCAGCCTTTCTTGGCCAAGTGATAGGCAATGGAGCTGCCGATAACACCGCCGCCAATGATGACGACGCGGGCGTGTGATGGAACACTCATGGATACATCTCCGCAAACTTTGCTTTGTAAAGTGCGATCATTTCTTCCTCTGTGACGCCATCGTCGTAGGGAGGCGTCGACAAAGGCTTCACTTCATCTGCACTGATTTTCACTATCGCATTGATGCGATTGGCCAAGTCGCCCCAAATATCGGCAAACTTCGGCTGAAGTCTTGCGAATTCATCCGAGCCGCGCCGAACAATGACGGCCGAACCGCGTATGCGCGCGCCCTTCCGAGTGAATACGTCGACGAAGTTAACTTCGACCTCGGGCGAGTGCGACAAGTTTGAAATTGTTTGGGGTGACCGGATTTCGCCAAACGCAATTGTCTCATCATCCAGAACAAGAAAGGTCCCTTTTGGGCTGACTGCTGGTCGCCCCCCGGGTATGACCGTTGCAACGAATCCCAGCGGGAAGCGACCAATAAGCTCTTGTATTGATTTCGGAATATTCATCGGTCTTCTCGCGATTTCCGCGATATGAGCCGGGCCGGTTTCACAGCATCCACCAATTATGGTCGCACCCTTTTCCGCCCACGTCTCGGCAAAGTCTGCATAGGCTTCGGGTCCCAAGTCTTGCCGCTTGCTCAAGACGTTCACCGTCGCATGAGAAGATTTGAAACTATCCGAGATTGAGGTGAAGCCGTTTGCATATGCTCCGAACCGAACTCCTGTTTCTTTCATCACGTCCAAACCTTGGCTGATGGCTTCTGGTTTGGAGCAATTGAGCAGGATTGCATCCACGTCATAACCAGACGCCATCTCAACGGCCTCTGTGAGGGGCTCACCGGAGCGTAGACACGTGCCATTGTCATCATCAACGCTCAGACTCAGCCACACAGGCAGTTTGCTTCCATCGGTTCCCATCAGGGCACCCCGGGCCTGATCGACGCCTGACATGGTCTCAATTAAGAACAGGTCTACGTGTGGATCATGGATCGCAACAATCTCGGCATAGAGGGGCGCAGCTTCAGCTGCTGGCGGCGCGAATTTAGCGTCATAGGACCATCCTAAAGGGCCAAGGGATCCGGCCACCTGACCTGCCCCGTGGTCATCGCGCGACGCTTTGGCAATCTTCAAAGCCTGATGGTGAAGTTCTTCAAACTGATCTCCTTTGCCAACCGGATCCAACCTGTCGTGAAAGATCGCATAAGTATTGGTGGTCGCCACATCAGAGCCGGCCAAAAAATAATCGTCATGAACCGACCGAACGGCGTCGGGAAAGTCGATCATAACTTGAGTGGACCAAAGGCCTGTCGGTTCAGCGCCGGTCCGGGCCAACAATTCCTGACCCATCCCGCCGTCGAGAATTGTGATCGTCATCCGCTCACGCCCTCAAACGTTCGTTCTTCGGATCCCATAGTGGCTGGTCTTCCTGAACCACTGCGCGGCATTTTACACCATAGATCTCGACGTCGATTTCGGTGCCCGGCACCGTCAGATCGCTTCGCAGCATGCCAAGCGCGATGGACTTGCCGACCCGATACCCGAAGTTTCCAGAAGTTGTTTCGCCGACAACCTGATCGCCATGCCAAAGCGTAGACATATACGGCGCGTCTGCGTCGCCAGCGTCAACAACCAGCGTCACGAACCGCTTGTTCACGCCCTGCTGCTTCTCATTCAAAATCGCAGCTTTGCCCGGGAAATCCTGCGGCTTGTCGAGCTTGATGAAGCGATCCAGTCCGCCTTCGAGAACCGAGTAATCCGTCGAGAGATCCCCCTTCCAAGTGCGGTATCCCTTTTCAATTCGAAGGGCATCAAGGGCATACATGCCAAACGGTTTGGCACCTCCGGCAAGAACGGCGGCGTACAAGGCAGGAATGTCCGTGACGCTCGCATGGATTTCCCATCCTAACTCACCTGCAAAACTAACCCGGGCAAGCTTGCATTTCTTCCCGGCAACTGTCGCTTCCTGGAATGTTAGCCAAGGCTTCGTCAGGTCAGCCTCAGTTCCAATTTCCTCGAACAAGTTCCGCGACTTCGGACCTGTGACAATCAAACAAGAATACTCGGTCGTGTGATCCGTCAGCTCGATCGAGCCATCAGCTGGCAAAGCATCCTTCAAAATCTCGAAGTCATGCCATTGGGCCCCCGCCGCCGTGATGAGCGTGAATTCTTCCTCCGAGTACGTGAATACAGACATCTCGGTTTTGATGCGTCCGCGATCATCGGCAAAGTAAGCAAGGCCAACGCGCCCTGGCGATGGCAAACGAGAGGCAGTCAAGCTGTTCAGCCAATCCGCAGCTCCGGGACCTTTGACGCGATAACGGGAAAACCCCGGAAGATCCAAAACGCCGACGCCATCACGTACGGCCTCACACTCTTCCTGAATGCGCTGGCGCCAAGGCCCTTCACGATCCCAAGTATGTGTCGCTTCTTCCGACGTGTCGTCGCCCGGATGAGCGAACCAATTCGCGCGCTCCCACCCGTTATAGACCCCCATGACGCCACCAAGTTCCCGAACTTTGGAGTCGACCGCCGACAGCTTCTTGTCACGGGCGGCTGGCCATTCATGGAATGGGAAGTGCATGGCGTATTCATTGCCGTAAACTTCCATTCCTTTTTGGTCGCAATAATCCTGATCAGTGTAATCTGTGTAGCGGCGTGGATCGACACTCCACATATCCCACTCTGTGGCACCTTCGGTGATCCACTCTGCAAGCACCTTGCCGGCGCCTCCCGCTTGAGCGATGCCGAACGTAAACACGCACGCCTCAAAAGCGTTTTTGACGCCGGGCATGGGTCCAATCAGTGGGAGACCGTCGGGCGCATACGGAATGGGACCGTTGATGATACGTTCAATGCCCGCAGCGCCAGACAACGGAACGCGTTCCATGGCGTCTGCAACGATGTCCTCAATCCGATCCAAATCATCCTGATACAGCTGAAAGCTAAAATCGTCCGGCATCGGATCGTCTTCAGTCATCCAATGACCTTTACAGTTCGGTTCATAGGGCCCGATGTTAAATCCGTTTTTCTCCTGCCGTAGATAGTAGGATATGTCGACGTCACGGATTAGGGGCAGTTTGCCTCCATTTTCCTTTGACCACGCTTCGACTTCCGCCACTTGCTCGGTTAAAAGATACTGGTGGCTCATCACCATCATTGGAACGGTACGACCGCCGTATGGCTTAAACCATTCCCCGACCTGCTGGGCGTAGTATCCCGCAGCGTTAACGACATACTCGCAAGCGATATCGCCTTTCTCGGTGTGAACGATCCATGACCCGTCGTCTTGTTGGGTAACACCTGTTGCGGGACAAAAGCGGATGATCTGCTGCCCCATGTCGCGTGCACCTTTGGCCAGCGCTTGCGTCAGCTGTGCCGGATCAATGTCACCGTCGGTAGGATCCCATAGCGCGCCAGCCATGTCGTGGGTTTCGAGAAATGGGTACTTTTCCTTGGCCTGCTCCGGCGTCCAGATTTCCATGTCGATACCCTGATATCGACCCATAGAGCACGCCCGCTCAAATTCTTGCATGCGCTCTTTCGAGTGTGCGATCCGGATCGAGCCGGTCTGATGATAGTTCATCGGGTAATCAACTTCTTCACCAAGCCTTGCATAAAGCTCTGTCGAATACCGTTGCATGTTCATGATCGACCAAGACGTCGAAAAAGTTGGTACGTTGCCAGCCGCGTGCCACGTAGAACCCGCTGTCAGTTCATTTTTTTCAACCAGGACACAGTCGGTCCATCCTGCCTTGGCAAGGTGATAGAGTGACGACGCGCCGACGGCGCCTCCGCCTATGATCACTACACGTGCTTTTGTTGGAAGCTCGGCCATCGATTGCTCCTAGTGTTGGTCCAGTACTGGCGCGTCAGTTGGTGTTGGATAGTAATCGCCCTTGTCGGCGACAAAGATATGTTTGCTTGTGGACATTCCGGTCGGCGCGTCGATGCAGCCCGCCGAAACCCCAAACCCGGTTTCATCGTTGAGTTGGTAAAACAGGCTTGATCCGCATCGGCTGCAGAAACCTCGTCGTGCAAAATCGGAAGATGCATACCAAGCGAGCGTTTCGTCCGACGTGAACGTCATGTTCTCTTTGGTTACATATGTGCTTGCCCACACATGCCCGGAAAATCTACGGCACTGACTACAATGACAGACCGTCACATCAGGCCGGATTTCATTCATCTCAAAGGCCACGCCACCACATTCGCATCTTCCCTTCATTGCGGCCCCCTTCAATAAACCGGCGGCGCGATAACCCAGATCGCAATGCACGGTTCATTTGTTTTGTTTTCCCACCGAAACGGCTGTTCTCGGATGCGTAAACTGTCACCTGCGGTTAGCGAAAAGGTCTCGCCCTCGACAGTCACATCAAGACAGCCAGATACAATGTAAGCCAGCTCTTGCGTTGGACGGGTTACAGCGTCTGAGCGTTTCGCTCCCGGCTCAAACATCGAATGAACAACTTCGAACTCATCGGTCAAATCGGGCGAAAGAAGTTCTTCAACCAACCCATCCGCACGTTTTCCGACAGGGCGCCTGGCATCTTTGCGAACGACGATACCCTCTTCACCTTTGCGGGCGGGTGCTTGACCGAACAGTGTGGTAACCGACACATCAAGAACTTCTGACAAGGTCTCGATTTCTTCCAACGTCGGCTCGGAAAGGTCTCGCTCCACTTGGCTCATCCAGCCAACTGAACGGTCGACACGTTCCGCAACTTCCACCAGCGTCAGCCCCCTGGACTTTCGTAAAGCACGTAGGTCGCGACCCAAGCTGTCAGGGGGTGCAAATGCGTTCAAGTGGAAGCTCCGTGAAAAATTCCTGCAAAATTTCACGATTTGCTGGTGAAAAAGTCAATCAAAATTTCACGTAACTACTTCGGTATACAAGCGTCTACAGTTAAGTAACTGAATTGAATGAATCTTTTTATTTACCTAACGCCCTGTTCGCGCTACTTCACAGCCATCACCGAACCGGAGCGCACACATGGACGACCATCCGCTC
>JAPPOI010000154.1 GCA_028818055.1 Boseongicola sp. | reverse complement strand
AGTCGTACGAAGGGCGCTTTACCCGATTTGGCAACCTGGTCAAACCGTGTCAACGTGGCGGAGACGAATTCTAAAGTCCGACGCAAATTTCGGAGCACGCCCATGAACGTTGGCTACATTGGAACCGGTGCGATGGGGCGCCCGATGATTGCACGGCTGACTGAGGCTTTCCCAAATCGAGTTTGGATTTATGACGTTGATGCAGAGCTGGCCGCGACTGTCTCGCGAGAAACTGGCGCCGTCGTTTGTGGTTCAGTCACCGAGATAGCTGGCAAAGTCGACGTCCTATTCACCTGTGTACCCAACAACCAAGTCGTCCGCGATCTTTACCTAGGAGAAGATGGCGTCGTTTCGGCCATCAAGCCTGGAACGATCACGATCGACTGTTCTACCGTCGGCCCAGATGCGACCCGCGATGTTTACGCTGGCCTGAAGTCCGCTGGTGCACATCATCTCGATGCCTCGATGCTAGGCTCTGTTCTGCAAGCAGAAACCGGCACCATCAGCTTTGTGGTCGGCGGCGATGCAGATGCCTTTGATGCGGCAAAACCGGTTTTGACCGCCTGCGGGCAGATGATCAGACATTGCGGACCCTCTGGCGCGGGCAATCAAATGAAGCTGGTCCATCAAACGCTGGTTGCAGGGCACGCAGTCGCGGTTGCCGAGGCTCTTGGGCTGTGCCTCGAAACCGGAACTGACATTGACCAATTCTTTGACATCGTCACCGGCGGAACAGGCTTCGCGTATTCCCGGTACTTTGAAAACCGGGTTCCGCGCATGCGCGACGGTGAGTTCGGTGCATTGTTTATGCTCAAATTTATGCTGAAGGACGCGCGACTAGCCCGGGGTATGAGCGATAAAGACGCAGGAACGTTTCCGCTGCTTGAAGCCGCAATCTCGACCTTGGAAGAAGGCGACGAAGGTGGGTACGGCGACGACGATTTTTCGGCTGCCATGAAAGTCATTCAAGACAGACTGAACCTTCAACTGTGACTCGAATTAAGACTTAGTACTGGACTCGCGGGCGTTTCCCTACACATTCAGTCTATGCGCCGATTAATCGCCCCAATCATGGCAATAGCATTTGGGCACACCAGCCAGGCTCAACCCATTGAGGTTGACGTCGAATTGGCGCTTATGGTGGATGCTTCACGATCCATGTCTGTTGGAGAGCTGCAGATACAACGTCGCGGGTACGCAGCAGCGTTAACCAGTGACGAGGTTTTGGGAGTCATCCTGAACAGTTTCACTGGTCGGATTGCTGTAACGTACGTCGAATGGGGTGGCGATGGCGTGAACCGGGTGGTGCTGCCTTGGACCCTGATTGATAGCAAGGAAAGCGCGCAGGAAGCGGCCGATGTCCTAAACGGTGTGATCGAATGGGGTTTGCGCCGAACATCGATCTCTGGCGCGCTTCTCTATGCTCGCGAAGAGATTGAAAACAACAACTTCGAAGGGCTTCGCAAAGTTATCGACATATCCGGTGACGGACCAAACAATGACGGCCGTCCGGTCGTCCGAACCCGAGATCAAATCGTAGAAAACGGAATAATTATCAATGGCTTACCATTGATGACGACGGACAACACGTCGCCTTGGGGGATCATTGATCTTGATATCTATTATGCGATTTGCGTAATCGGGGGCCCCGGCGCTTTTTCAATTCCCGTCCTGACCTGGGAAGACTTTCCTTTGGCAGTCCGTCGAAAACTCGTGCTGGAATTGGCTCAAGCACCTGGCCAGTCGGGGTTTGCGGGACGCTCTGGCATGACGGACGAAGGTTACGATTGCATGATCGGCGAAAAGCTCCGTCGTGAACGCGAATTGCTCAGGAGCGAGCCGTGAGCAATCTTCATCCGCTGGCGTGGATTGGATTGATCTACGCAGTTGCCAGTTTTGCCCTTTACCAGCTGACATTCAGCAACGATCCGTTTGGCATTTTCGATCCTGGTTACTTGTTGTTGGTGCTGCTGTTTATGCCAATCGCAGTAATTGTACTGTCGCTCTATTTCTGGTCGCGCGCCTCAGGTTGGCGTTGGATCCCTGCCCTTCTCTTTGTTGTCGGCATCGGCACTGTAACGTTCGTTCATCTCTTCTTCATTTCGGCGATGTCCGCCGGTGTTTAGTATGATGCCGTCCAAAGCACTTGACGGCCCGGACCGCTTGACGGAAACCAGCGAACATGAACGCCGCTGAACTCACTATCGATCTGGACGCCGTTGCCGCCAACTGGCGTGCCTTGGACGCGAAATCTTCGCAGTCAGTCGAAACAGCAGCGGTCGTGAAGGCCAATGGATACGGATTGGACGCCGGTCGAGTCGCCGCCAGATTGGCGCGTGAAGGCGCACGTACATTCTTCGTGGCGATTGCCGAAGAAGGTAAAGCGGTCCGGACCAGTGTCGGGCCAGAAGCCCGGATTTTCGTATTTTCAGGTCACATGGATGGAGCGACAGACATGCTCCAGCAATCCAATTTGATCCCTCTGCTGAATTCTGCAGAACAAGTGACACGTCACTTTGCGGTTTCGCCAAGCCACGCATTCGGCATCCAACTGGACACCGGTATGAACCGGCTGGGGATGGAGCAAGATGATTGGGATGCACTCCGATCTGAGTTGCTGGCGAACGGACCATCACTCGTTATGAGTCATTTGGCATGTGCAGATGAACCCGGCCATCAAATGAATGCACGCCAACTGGAAGCATTTCGCGCAATGACCGCTGGCGTGAACGCGCCGTTGTCGCTTGCTGCGACCGGTGGAACCCTGCTTGGGAGCGACTATCATTTCGATCTGGTTCGGCCCGGTGTCGGTCTCTATGGCGGATTCCCGTTTAAAGAGGCGGAACCCGTCGTAAGACTCTCTGCCCAGGTGATCCAGACCCGCGAAATTCAGGCAACAGAAACTGTTGGATACGGATACGCGTATATCGCGGATGAACCGCGCACTATTGCAACAATTGCAGCGGGTTACGCGGACGGCTTAATCCGCGCTATGGGGCCGAAAGCACAAGTCTATTCCGGCAACACACCGTGTAAGGTGGTCGGCCGTGTTTCCATGGATTTGATTACTGTGGACGTGACCAATCTCGAACAGGTTCCCGCCAGTCTTGATATATTGTCCGCACATCAGACCGTGGATGATCTTGCGGATGCGGCCGGGACAATCGGGTATGAAATCCTCCCCTCGCTCGGACATAGATACGGTCGCACGTACAGAGGTTCCACATGAGACTTCTGGCCGTCATAGGAGCAACGGTCCTCGGTTTTCTTGCGGCAATCGGACGGGTCGCGATGTTTGCCGTGGACACTGTGAGCCACCTGATACGCGCGCCGTGGTATCCGAAGGAGTTTGGAAACCAATTGATCCAGATCGGGTATCTGTCGTTGCCGGTAGTCGGTCTGACGACGATCTTTACCGGAGGAGCGCTGGCTCTGCAGATCTACGCCGGTGGCGCACGCTTCTCGGCCGAAGCGGTGGTACCGCAGATCGTTGCCATCGGCATGGTCCGCGAACTTGGACCGGTTTTGGTTGGCCTGATGATTGCCGCACGTGTGACGTCTTCAATTGCCGCTGAGATCGCGACGATGAAGGTCACCGAGCAAATCGATGCATTGGTCACTCTTTCTACAAACCCAATGAAATACCTCACACTGCCCCGGGTATTAGCCGCGACTCTCGTGATGCCGGTATTGGTCGCAATCGGCGACATCATCGGGATCATGGGCGGCTATCTGGTGGGTGTGAACAGGCTGGGATTCAATGCTGCGACCTATCTGAAGAATACACTCGACTTTTTGGAACCGCTCGACATCATTTCTTCTCTTTCGAAAGGTGCCGTTTTCGGGTTCATCGCTGCATTGATGGGGTGCTATTTCGGTATGCGCAGCGCGCGTGGCGCAGCAGGTGTGGGTGCCGCCACCAAAGGCGCGGTTGTGGCAGCGAGCGTCTTGATCCTTGCGGCGAACTTTGTCCTGACAGAATTGTTTTTTGCGGCATGATCGAACTTCAGGACGTTCATAAATCTTTCGGGCCAAAGCACGTTCTACGCGGTGTGAATTTGTCGGTGCCTCGTGGCGAAAGCATGGTGATCATCGGTGGATCAGGAACCGGCAAGTCTGTGGCTATCAAATGCGTGCTGGGTTTGATTACACCCGACAGTGGTTCGGTGACCGTTGACGGCCAGGACGTAACGAAGCTTCGTCAGGGATCGTCAGAACGGGACGCATTTCTGGCGCGCTTTGGCATGTTGTTTCAAGGCGGTGCGTTGTTTGACAGCCTGACGGTTTGGCAGAACGTTGCATTTCGCCTTCTTCGCGGCTCCCTCAAGAAGCCAAAGAAAGAAGCCCGCGAAATCGCTATTGAGAAATTGCGCCGCGTTGGGCTAACCCCTGACGTTGCCGACCTGTATCCGGCCGAGTTATCGGGTGGTATGCAAAAGCGCGTCGGCCTTGCACGCGCTATCGCTGCCGAACCAGAAATCATTTTCTTTGATGAGCCTACGACCGGACTGGATCCGATCATGTCGGGTGTCATCAATGACCTGATCCGGGAAATCGTCGTCGAAATGGGTGCGACCGCCATGACTATCACCCACGACATGACCAGTGTCCGAGCCATCGCCGACAAAGTCGCGATGCTGCATGGCGGGAAAATCCGAGGGACCGGCCCTGTCGCCGACATGGACAACAGCGGCGACCCATACCTTGCCCAGTTCATTTCAGGCAGCGCTGACGGGCCCATCGAAGCGGTCCGTTAATCGATTTTGCTTTTCATCGACGCGAAGTCCGTATTTCTTTGGTCCAAGATCCAAGGGAGGACGGCACGTGATTGAAGACCCACCACTTTTGACAATTAAAAAGACTCTGCGGCGTCCTTCGTCAGCGCAGATCAAAGCATTTGAAGGCGTGCCATCTGCTGTTGCTTCGGATGCGATGGCAGGCGGAAGCGCCATGTCATCGGCCGTGCGACATCTCGATGGGGGACAAAGGCTGCCTGCGACGGCTTACGGACCGGCGCTGACAGTCGAAAGCGGGCCAGCCGACCTTTATGCGCTTTTGGCCGCGCTCAAGTTCTTGCAGCCGGGCGATATGGTCGTGTCCGCCTTCGGTGGCTACCAAAAGTGCGCCCACATCGGCGACAAGATGGCAAACTTCATGAAGAACTCCGGCGCTGCTGGCTTTGTCACTGATGGCCCAATCCGTGACTTGCACGATGTTCTGCCAGTTGGACTGCCGATTTGGTGCTCGGGCTTGGCACCCGCAACACCATTCGAAAACGGACCTGGCAAAATTGGCCTCCCGATTCTGGTTGATGGCCTTCACATTGAGAATGGAGACATGATTATTGCCGATCTTGATGGCGTGACAGTTGTTCCATTTGATCAAATCGATGATGTCGCAGCGAAGTCGGCGGAAATCCTCCGACTGGAAAGTGATCTTGACGTAGAAGTCGCTAATGGATTGAAAAGACCGGATATTGTCGATGAATGGGTTGCAGGAGACCGGGTAAAATGGGTCGATTGAACAAACTCAACCTTGCATCCTGGCAACACATTGTTGAAAGCCTGAGAACAATCAGGGACGCGTAACCTATTATTTACCATGATGCACTCTGTTGAGCCCGTGAGAGGGCAACGCGGAGACACACATGGATCACGTTGCCGTACTGTTGCAGCTGGTTGCCAAGACCCTATTCTTGGCGATGCCGTTTGGCGTTTCGTGGCTGGCATTCCGCAGATTGGCTCTATCGGAATCGATTAATGCGTGGCTCTACGCTGCCTGCGGCTTGTTCGCCGGTTTCACTGCACTTGGTTTGACCCCATGGGCGATCGGCGTGGCCGACGTAAGTTGGGTATTCTTCCTATTGGCCGCTCTTTGCCCACCAGTCTGGGTGCTGGTTGTTTTGATCTGCAACTACGGCCGTTCTGATTATTACTACGTCAACGAAGACGAAGACGAAAAGCGCGTCATCGCGTTTAAACCCTTCCGCTCTAAACAAAACCCTCCACCATTGGTTTTGGAGGATCCCCATTGGCCCGATGCGCCAAGACCAATCTTTCGACACAGCCGACCACCAGAAGTGGCAAACGTGAATACAAGTGCTTCCAGCGATGCCCACACGCAGGTTGTTGGGAATACCGTTGCAGCGGCCTTGCCGGCTGTTGCGAAACCTGAGCGACGCACACTTCTTGGAATTGCTAAAGAGATGCGCGGCCGACCAGAAACACCCCGGAAGCGTGAACCGCTGCTCTTACCTGCGCCTGAGAATTTGGACGATCTCAAAAACCTGCCCTTTTTGAAACCGGGTGCTAGCTAACCACTTGTGATGATTAGCGTCGCAAGATAGCTGGTTGGCATGGTTTTAAAGGTCGCCAATCTGCTGTTGCTGGTTCTGTTTCCGATCGCGTGGTTTGCACCACTTTTGCGGGCCGGGTTACTGCCGCTGTTTTCGCTGGACGAAATTTCGATCGTCTCGGGTCTGCAATCTCTATGGGGCAGCGATGTCATCCTAGCGTTACTGGTGACCTTTCTCGCCGTCTTCGCTCCTTACGCAAAAGTCATAGGAATGGCTTTGATTCAGTTCCGGCTGGCCAGCCCACGTTTACTGCCGTCGCTTCACATTTTGGGAAAGCTCGCTATGGCAGATGTTTTCCTGATTGCGCTCTATATTGTTGTAATCAAAGGCATTGGCGTTGGCAGGGTTGAAACCGGTTGGGGTCTGTATCTCTTTACAGCTTGTGTCCTTGCGCAAATTGCAATTGGCTTTCTTTATGAACGCAATCGCAAGTCCTGAAATGATCGCCGGATAAAATGGCGAAAAACGCAAGCTTCACATGTTCAAACTGTGGTGCCGTCCATTCCAAGTGGAGCGGGCGTTGCGACGATTGCGGTGCCTGGAACACAATCTCGGAAGACGTTCCATTGTCGGAAGGGCCATCGGCCAAGGGGCTGGGTGCGGTTCGTGGGCAAAAAATCGCGCTGTCTGATCTTTCGGGGCAAGACGCTCCCCCACCCCGCACGAAAAGTGGAATGGACGAGATTGACCGCGTTTTGGGCGGTGGGCTTGTTCAGGCGTCCGCCGTGTTAGTTGGCGGCGATCCCGGGATAGGAAAATCGACAGTTCTTTTGCAGGCGGCAGCTGCCCTTGCAAATCGTGGCTTAAAGTCTGTTTACGTTTCCGGCGAAGAGGCAGCGGCACAAGTGCGGATGCGCGCCCAACGCCTTGGCCTTGGCAACGCACCAGTGAAGCTGGCCGCTGAAACCAACCTCAGAAACATTCTGACAACGCTTGAAGACGAAGCCCCTGACCTTGCCGTCATCGACTCGATCCAAACCATGTGGTTGGACACTGTCGATAGTGCTCCGGGTTCAGTCAGTCAGGTTCGCGCAGCGGCACACGAACTGACAACCTTTGCCAAGCGGCGCGGTATCTCGGTGATACTCGTCGGTCATGTCACCAAAGAAGGCCAGATCGCCGGTCCACGCGTCGTGGAACATATGGTCGATACAGTTCTGTATTTTGAAGGGGAGCGCGGGCATCAGTTCAGAATCCTGCGCGCCGTCAAAAACCGATTTGGTCCCGCTGATGAAATTGGTGTTTTCGAGATGACAGGCAATGGCCTGACTGAAGTTTCCAATCCGTCGGCGTTGTTTCTTTCAGACCATGAAAAACCGGCAGCCGGTTCGGCCGTTTTTGCGGGAATAGAAGGAACACGCCCGGTTCTCTGCGAATTTCAGGCGCTGGTTTCGCCAGCTCCGGCTGGCCAGGCTCGTCGTTCCGTCGTGGGATGGGATGGTTCCCGATTGGCCATGATTTTGGCGGTCCTCGAAGCCCGTTGCGGCATCCCATTTGCCGGTTTGGACGTTTATTTGCACGTCGCGGGT
>JAPPOI010000026.1:4473-7923 GCA_028818055.1 Boseongicola sp. | reverse complement strand
TGCGTGTCATGACCGGTCTGTGCATTGCCGGATGCTACACCATCGTCGAAAGTTGGCTTCAGGCCAAAGTATCAAACGAAACGCGCGGACGTGCGATGGGAATTTACCGCGTCGTGGATATCGGAGGCTCACTGGCCGCACAGTTGATGATCTCGGTTCTCGATCCATCCAGTTATGTTTCGTATAATATTCTCGCGCTCATTTGCTGCGCTGCATTAATTCCGCTGGTGCTAACGCGCACACCTCAGCCAGAAATTCCAAAAGCGCCCAGGCTGCGCCCAATGATGGCGTGGAGAATGTCTCCGCTGGCTGCGGCGGCGGTCGTTTCCGCAGGTGTCACGACAGCGAGTTTTCGAATGGTCGGACCGCTTTACGGTGTCGAGGTTGGACTAACCATCGATCAGATTGGTCTTTTCTTGGCGGCTTTTGTTTTCGGAGGAGCGATCAGTCAGTATCCCGCCGGATGGCTGGCTGACCGATATGATCGGCGCTGGGTTCTGATTTGGCTGTCCGTAGCCGCCATCGCCTCTTGCGCCACTACGGTTGTCATAGCCGAAGTCAGCACCAACGCGGTTTTGGCTACATCGATGCTATTTGGGTTCACCACCTTCCCGATTTACTCAGTAGCGGCTGCGCACGCACACGACTTTGCAAGCGACAACGAACGCGTGGAATTATCGGCGGCGCTGATGTTCCTCTATGCCCTCGGTGCGATTGCGTCTCCCTATGTCGTCTCGCAGCTGATTGAGGCATTTGGTCCGCAAGCCATGTTCATCTTTGTTTCGGTTGTTCATGTAATTCTGGTCATATTCAGTGTGGCACGCATGAGAACACGGACGTCTGAGACGCGAACCAGTTATGTCTATTCACCGCGCACATCGTTCCTGATTGGACGTCTCTTGAAAAAGTCGCGCGAGAAAACACCACAAAAAATAAGCGATTGACGCACGCCGCTCGCGACAACTAAGACTGTTAGCCATATCTGGTGGGGGAAGCCGGACACAATGGTAAAGCAACGTTTAACTCTTCTGCCCGTTGCGGAAGAGCAAGTGGCGACAGTCGTTCCGGCGCGTGTCGAAGCGCCAGCAACAGTGCGTGAACAAGTTGAAGTCACGTCCATTTCTAAGCTTTCGCAGGGTGGAAGATGGCGCACCGAGGCTTCAAGAAGTTATGATCGGCCATGCCTGATTTGGTTCACACGTGGACAAGGCCGCATCACCGTCGCCGGACGCTCTGGCGGATACGGAGCCCACAGCGCGATTTTCCTTCCAGCCGGAACAATGCACAGTTTTTCTGCCACCGCCTCGGTTTTGGGTTCGCTCGTTTGGCTGGATCATTCGAAAAGCGACCATTGGCCCAATGAGACTCAACACCTGAGAATCCGGGAGGTGCATCGGCAGCGCGAGCTCACTGGTCTCATTGAAAATATTGAACGCGAGGGAATGTCAGACGCCGCCCACGCGAAAGAAGCTGTGGAACATCACGCTGGCCTTCTGGCAATTTGGTTTGACCGAATTTGTTCCGAGCTCGCGGCCGTCGCCGAAGCGAAGCCTTACGAAAGTGCCGCACATCGCCTGACGCAAGCCTATACCGCGCTTATCGAGCAGGACTTCACAGACACCGTCGGCGTCCAACACTTTGCTAAGAAGCTGGGAGTTACACCAACGCATCTTAGTCGCGCTTGTCGCGAAGCGTCTGGGAAAGCGGCTTTAGAAATCCTGAGTGAACGACGCCATTTTGAAGCCTGTCGCCTGCTCAAAGACACGAAGCTACCGGTGTCGACGGTGGCACGCAGAACAGGCTTCGCCTCGTCGGCGTATTTTACGCGCGCATTTCGGGCCAGGGCCGGGCAAAGTCCGACCCAGTTCAGGACGAATCGTTGACTTCCGCGTGTCGCTTTTGCGCGGAGTAAATGTCGCATTTGTTACAGGATCTGCCGATCAAGAACGTTGACCTTTCGGCAGACTCATGCGGAAATACATGAGGGATGAGGAGCTGCCGAAATTGCAGCCTCTCGTAACACGCCTCGGTAAACCGGGGAAAAATAATGTCAAAGACACTGTCTGACAGGGAGAAAGACACGAGATGACAAAAAATGAGAACACATGTTCGCGCGTCCATCCGGCAGCGATCATGCACGCAGAAGAATTCCGCGAAGGCAAAATCAGCCGTCGTGAATTTCTGACCCGTGCTACTGCTTTGGGTGTAGCGACGACAGCTGCGTACGGCATGATTGGCGCTGCAGCTCCAGTACACGCTGGTGGCCACGCAAAAATGGGCGGCACAATGCGCGTCCAAATGGAAGTTCGTGCACTGAAGGATCCACGCGTTTACGACTGGAGCCAGATCGCAAACTACAGCCGCGGCACACTCGAGTATCTTGTTGAATACAACAACGATGGCTCGTTCACACCAATGCTGCTTGAAGGATGGGACGTCAACGACGACGCGACCGTTTACACACTGAAAGTCCGCCCGGGCGTTAAGTGGAACAATGGCGACGACTTCACAGCTGAAGACGTGGCTCGCAACATCATCGGATGGGCAGACAAAACAGTTGAAGCCAACTCGATGGCTGGCCGCTTTGCGACGCTCGTGGACGCTGACACAAACATGGCCATCGACGGTGTAGTCGAGGTCGTGGACAGCATGACCGTTCGTCTTAACCTGCCTAAGCCTGACATTTCGATCATCCCAGGCATGGCTGACTATCCAGCGGCCATCGTTCACAGCTCTTTCGATGCAAACGATGCGATGAACGCGGTTGGCACAGGTCCATTCCTGATGACTTCGCTTGAAGTTGGTGTGAAAGGCGTCATCACCAAAAACGCAGACCACGACTGGTGGGGAACAGCCATTTATGGTGAGCCCGCGCTGGATTCGATCGAATTCATCGATTACGGCACAGACCCAGCTGCTTGGCTGGCTGCGATGGAGTCAGAGGAAGTCGATTTCCTTTATGAATCCGTTGGTGAGTTCATCGACATCATGGACAGCCTCGGCATGGTAAAGACGGAGGTTGTCACAGCCTCGACTATCGTCATCCGTCCAAACCAGTTGGCTGAAGTTGATGGCAAGGCTCCATACGCGGACCGTCGCGTCCGTAAAGCCTTGGCAATGGCAGTCGACAATGCTGTCTGCCTTGAACTTGGATACGGCAACCGTGGTGTTCCAGCAGAAAACCACCACGTCGCTCCGGTTCACCCAGAGTACGCAGAACTTCCACCAATTTCGCGTGACGTCGATGGCGCGCGCGCTCTGATGGATGAAGCTGGCATGATGGATTTTGAGCACGAGCTTATTTCCATCGACGACGACTGGCGTAAGAACACCACCGACGCTGTGGCTGCTCAGCTGCGCGACGCTGGCTTCAACGTTAAGCGGACAATTCTGCCGGGTTCGACTTTCTGGAACGACTGGGCCAAGTATCCATTCAGCTCTACCAACTGG
>JAPPOI010000026.1:0-4463 GCA_028818055.1 Boseongicola sp. | reverse complement strand
GGGCCAAGTATCCGTACAGCTCAACGAACTGGAACCACCGCCCGCTTGGCGTTCAGGTTCTGGCATTGGCATATCGTTCCGGTGAAGCTTGGAACGAATTTGGCTGGGCCAACGCAGAGTTTGACGCACTTCTTGAAGAAGCGCTGTCAATTGCTGACGCAGACGCTCGCCGTGAAATCAGCGCGAAGATGCAGGCTCTGATCCAAGACGAAGGCGTGACGATCCAGCCTTACTGGCGTTCGCTCTATCGTCACGGTCGCGAGGGCCTCGTTGGCGCGGATATGCACATCTCGTTTGAGATTCATCCATATAAACTTGGCTTCGCTGCCTAACCAAAAACTCAATTAAAAGGGCGGTCGATCTGACCGCCCTTTTTTTCAAAGCGCGTGTGGTTTCGAAAGAATTCGTAACTTCAGAGACCGAAAAGGTCCAAAGCACGTGCCCGACAACAGGGAAAAGACATGGGTCTCTTTATCCTCCGACGCCTCGGCGTCATGCTGTTAACGGCGCTCTGCCTGACATTTATAGTTTTCTTCCTTACGAACCTTTATCCGAACCTTGAAAAGCTCGCCAAAACGCAGGGCAATCAACGTATGTCGGATGCTGCGGTTGTGTCTTGGCTGACAAGCCGGGGCTATCGATCAGAGGTCGATCCGGCCTTCATCGACGCAGCCATCAAAGGCGATGTTTCGAACGAAGAATTCAACGCAGCTGTCGACGGGTTCGATTTCCGTCTGTTCCGGAACTACGGCGAATGGCTGGGTGTGATCCCCGGCTATGTCATCGAAGGGAACGACGGCGAAGTCAGAGCCCGTTGTGCCAACCACGGCACACCGGACGAAGAGACCGCAACATTCTGTGGAATAATTCAAGGCAACTGGGGCTTTTCCAGCGTCTTTAAAAACGACGTTGGTACCATCATTTCCACGCGGCTTGGGCTAACTGGCAAGCTGATGTTCTGGGTGATGGTGCTTATGGTCCCATCAGCACTGATCGTCGGCGTGCTGGCGGGTATGCGAGAAGGTTCGCGGCTGGACCGCTCGCTTTCAACGTTCTCGATCGCTTCGACTGCAACGCCGGAATATGTGTCTGGTGTTATCTTCATCACGCTGCTCGCCTCGTCGGCGGGCGTGAAGTGGTTCAAAGGTACAGCCACCTCGGCGGCCGACAATGCGACGTTCGAAAACTTCTTCCTGCCAGTGCTGACAATCTCACTTTATGGCATGGGTTATATCGCGCGCATGACCCGCGCCTCGATGACCGAGGTGATGACCGCGCAATATATTCGAACGGCAAGACTGAAAGGCGTCAGTTTCCGCAACATCGTGGTAAAACACGCGCTGCGAAATGCACTGATCGCACCTTTCACTGTCATCATGCTTCAGTTCCCGTGGCTGTTGAACGGCGTCGTCATTGTTGAAACGCTTTTCAACTACAAAGGCTTCGGTTGGACGCTGGTCCAAGCCGCTGGCAACAACGATATCGACTTGCTGCTCGCCTGTTCGGTGGTGGCCGTCTTCGTCGTGTTGGTGACGCAGCTCATATCCGATATCGGATATGTCTTCCTCAACCCACGTATTCGTATCGCTTAAGGAGGCCGGAACTATGGACCCATTAACCTGGACCGGCGGACTTGGCGCCTACTTCGTTCCTGTCATTCAGATCGCAATGATTGCGCTTGTGGTCGGAATTATCGGCAGCTTTACCGCTGTTTTCGCAACATCAACACAACCCGTATTCGCTCCGGGCGGAGCGGTCATCGAACCATGGAAACCAACCACGGCATCGACGCTAGCCGAGCTGATTTTACCCGCCGCGATAACCGGTCTTGTTCTTTTCACAATCGAGTACTTCTGGGGAGGCGAAGTCACCCTTGGCGCATGGTTTGCCTCAAGCGGTATGCCGGGCTGGTCTGTCTGGCTTCTAACGGCTCTTTCCTTCTTCCTGGTTGGCGCCTTGATCGCGTGGATGTTCCAACGCGCACCGGCATCGTCCTATGACACGCTCACGTTCTGGGCTGGTGTCGTGATCCTGTTCGCGGTGGTCCTGTTCATCATACTCGCACAGTTTTCGAGCTTTGGTGGCGCAGGCATCATTGGCGAAATTGCCAAGCAATTTCTGCCGGTCTGGATCTCACTGATTGTCCTGTTCGCGGTCAGCATCGTCTACAAGCGTCGCCTTGGACTTTACGGAAAGCTGTTTGACAGTGTCGTCGGAATGATTGGCTTCGGCATCGTGGTCTTCTGGGTATTCACAGGCGTCTATGCCGGTGTCTTCGATCTCATCATCACGCATGATCCGCTGGCTCAGGTTTCGGGGATGAAAAACAAGATTCCCGGAACACCAACACCGGAAGGATCAGAGATTTATCCGATCTACCTACTTGGTGGCGACAACCTAGCACGCGATGTCTTTAGTCGTATGGTGCAAGGGTCTTGGGTGGTTATCCAGATCGCGCCATTGGCAACGCTGTTTGCCTTTATGGTTGGCATCACGTTGGGACTTCCTGCGGCCTACTACGGCGGTCGTTTGGATACGTTCCTGTCGTTCCTTGCTAACCTCATCCTCGCGTTCCCTGTGATCTTGCTGTTCTACCTGTTGGTCACGCCTGAAATCGTCGAGACGGGCCTGCCAAGTTACATGGGCGCAGTGTTGTTTCTGTTCCCGATAATCTTCTTGGTGATCCTGTTTAACTCGCGCTTCTTCACTCAAAAGAACAAGCAAACTCTGTATGTCGGAGGCACGCTTATTATCGGGTTCTGGCTTTACTTCTCACTGATCTCTCAGGACCGAACTCCTCTGAACTTCATGCCGGATTTCATCGACCTGTTTGATGTACCCGGAGGTATTCTCGTGGTCTTCGTATCGGTGGTTTTCGTGAACTCGCCGACCGTGTTCAGGATCGTTCGAGGTATCGCACTGGATATCAAGACCAGAGATTACGTGGCTGCGGGTCAGACGCGTGGCGAAGGTCCCTGGTACATCATGCTTTGGGAAATCTTGCCCAACGCGCGCGGACCGTTGATCGTCGATTTCTGTCTTCGGATTGGTTACACGACCATCTTGCTCGGCACTCTTGGCTTCTTCGGCCTTGGTCTGCCGCCAGAAAGCCCGGACTGGGGTTCGACCATTAACGATGGGCGGAAGCTACTTTCGATCTTCCCGCACCCAGCGTTGGCGCCGGCCCTCAGCCTGATGAGCCTTGTGCTCGGCCTTAACCTGCTGGCCGATGGCCTGCGCGAAGAATCTCTCAGAGACTAAGGAGACGGACCATGCAGAAATGGGATTATGATGGCCCGATCCTTGAGATCGAAAAGCTCTCAATCAGCTTCTTCACACGGCTTCGGGAAATACCGGCTGTTATGGACTTCTCTTGTGTCGTCCAGCCCGGCGAAGCCATGGGGCTGGTCGGGGAGTCCGGTTGTGGCAAGTCAACTGTTGCGCTGGGGGTCATGCAGGACCTTGGCGTCAATGGCCGCATCGTCGGCGGTTCGATCAAGTTCAAAGGTCGCGACCTAAACGAGATGAGTGCGGAAGAGCTGCGTGACGTGCGCGGCTCTGAGATTGCAATGATCTATCAAGAGCCAATGGCTTCGCTGAACCCGGCGATGAAGATCGGACGCCAATTGATGGAAGTTCCGATGATCCACGAAGGTGTTAGTGAAACCGAGGCTTACGAACGGGCATTGGAAGTCGTAACAGACGTGCGATTGCCGGACCCTGAGCGGATGCTGAACAGCTATCCGCACCAGCTTTCAGGCGGACAACAACAACGTATCGTGATTGCGATGGCTTTGATGGCGAACCCGTCCCTTCTGATCTTGGACGAGCCAACAACAGCGCTCGACGTGACAGTTGAAGCCGCGGTTGTGGAGCTCGTCAAAGACCTCGGCAAGAAGTACGGCACATCGATGCTGTTCATCAGCCACAATCTTGGATTGGTGCTTGAGACTTGCGACCGGCTTTGCGTGATGTATTCGGGCGAGGCGGTTGAGACTGGGTCGATCGAGGATGTCTTCGACAAGATGCAGCACCCTTATACTCAGGCGCTCTTCCGTTCGATCCCACTTCCAGGGGCCGACAAGAATGCACGCCCATTGGTTGCGATCCCCGGCAACTTCCCGTTGCCTCATGACCGTCCGAAGGGCTGTAATTTCGGACCTCGCTGCGATTATTTCGAAGACGGACGCTGCAACGCTACCGACATTCCGATGTCTGAGGTCGAAGGCGACGATCGCCACGCCACGCGGTGCTTGAAGTTCCAAGAAATCGATTGGAACGCACCCATCAAGGTCGAAAATCAGTTCGAAAAGACCGAACCCGGCGATGTTGTCCTGAAGATGGATAACCTCAAGAAGTACTATGAGGTTGCTGCAAATGCGCTCTTTGGCGGGGGCGACAAGAAAGTCGTGAAAGCTAACGAGACGCTGAGTTTCGAGGCCCGCGAGTCTGAAACTTTAGCT
>JAPPOI010000115.1:5589-7983 GCA_028818055.1 Boseongicola sp. | reverse complement strand
ATTCTCGGGTTCTTGAAGCCGTAGACCTTCCTTCGCACGGCGCAACCCTCTGCACAGGGTCACTTGGTGTGGCGGACAACTTCGACCCAGTGGAGTTCATTCAAATCCATGGGGATCGCATCCATTTCGTCCATCTACGCAACACCAGCCGCAGCAAGTCTTCAGATATAAATCGCCCAAACTTTTTCGAAGATGCCCATCTCGAAGGCGATACCGACATGGTTGCGACAGTTTCAGCCCTGATGTCAGAAGAAAGCCGCCGAAAATCAGCAGGCCGGCAAGACTGGCAAATTCCAATGCGACCGGATCATGGACAAGAACTGCTCACCGACCGCGGCGGTCATTCGTTGCCTGGATATCCACTGTTAGGAAGACTGCGTGGGTTGGCCGAGTTACGTGGAATAATGCACGCTGTTCAAAATTAGTTTAAGGGTAAACTAATTTTCCAGAACTAGCTGCTTCTTTGATCGCTTCTGTAACCCGGAGGGTCTTCAAACCCTCTTCAGCGCTGACCAAAGGATCGGCTTTTCCAGAAATAACATCCAGGAAATGTTCGATTTGAAGCGCGAGCGGATCTCCATTTTCATATGGGATATCAGAGGCTTCAATAGGTTCCCACCAGCTCCGCTCAGATACGTGTCGCCACAACTTCAGGTCTGGAACCGAAAGCGAACCATGTGTTCCCGCAATGCGGTATGCATGGGTGTCTACATTCGGATATGCAGCGTTTTCTCCGCTCGTGAATTCCCAACTCCACGGTGTAACGGCAGTGTCGGATATCGAGATCGTTCCAATGGCACCGTTTTCAAACCTCAGCAACACACCTGCAGTATCTTCCACTTCAAAACCCCGAACGTCTGAAGATTCCATCGCTTGAACGGCCACAACCTCGCCGCACAAGTATCGAATGAGATCAACGTCATGGATGAGGTTGATGAACACGGGCCCACCACCCGCCATTCGTCGCCAGTCGGCTGCGAAATAGTCGTCCGGCTTGTACAACAGAAACTGCGCCGAAATTGCGACCACGCGGCCAATCTCACCAGCTTCAATTGTCGCCTTGGCTTTCTGAATCAGATTGTTGTGGCGGCGGTGATGACCGACCAGAACAGGAACCCCGGATGCCAGTGAAGCATCGACAATACTCCGTGCCCCAACGCTCGTATCCGCAATCGGCTTTTCGATTAACAGAGGCACACCAATTTCCAAGAACTCAAGCGCGTGCTTGACGTGAAGTTGGTTGGGCGTTGCCAGGATCGCACCGTCAGGGCGGCCAGATTGGAGATAGGTACCGACGTCACTGAACCATCTTGTACCGAATTTTTGAGCTAACTCAGCCGTTTGATGATTTGGATCGATGATGGCGTCTATGATCGCCGCTTCGCTCAGATATTGAGCATGTCTCGCGCCGATCAAACCTGCGCCGACAATCGCGATCCGCTTGTCGGACGTCACCCAAAGATCTCCTTGAAAAGGCCAATGCACTGCCGGAAGCCCGCTTCAAAGTCGCCGTTACCGGGGTGAAACACACTCTCAAAGCTGATGACACCGTCATACCCGTCTTGTTTCAGAGCGTCCGCCATCGGTACAAACTGGTCCGCAAGTTGCCCCTCACCCATACGTTTCACTTCCAAGGTTGCTCGCGGCGTATCGACCACAACATCCTTTACATGTACGTGACCCAGATATCCGTCTTTGACTTCATCGTACCCGTCTGGCCAGGCCCGCTCGTGGCACCAACAGTTATTTGCCGGATCCCACAGAACTTTCAGAACATCCTTTGCATCAAGGTCATCAATAAGCTTGCGACCGGTATAATTGGAATTCACCATAGTGCCGTTTCCGGTCTCAACCACGAGGGTCACTCCAGCGTCCCGGGCAACGTCACAAGCAGGCGCAATCAAAGGCAAAGTCTTGTCCCAGGCACCATGTGCGACGTTCCATTTTTCGGCACCACCGGCACCCCAAAGGATCTGCTCCTTCTTGTTCGTCATAATCCGCACAAGTGGCGATCCTACGACGTGCGCCATGTCGATGACGCGCTTCAGTGCTTCCATGTGTTTCTGATGCAATTCATCGCCAGGCACATTTGCAGTCGTCATACCGGCAAAAATGTGCCGCGAAAGACAGGACACCGGCTTGCCGCGATCGCGTAGCAAAGCATCAATCTCACGGATTTCGTCAGGCGAATGGTCCCCGACTTCTTTTTCGCCCACAAACTGAAGCTCTGCGAACTCGAGCCCAAATTCATCCATAACATCAACTGCATGACGCAGATCGCGACTGATACCGTCGCAAATCACACCTAACTTCATGGCCGCCTCCCTGTCTTTCTTTCTGGCCAAAATACTCCGGGGAGCGCGAGGGGCGGCGCCCCTAGCGTTCCGCGCATGG
>JAPPOI010000115.1:0-5579 GCA_028818055.1 Boseongicola sp. | reverse complement strand
CCCCTAGCCAACAAAACACCAAACCCCCCCGCGCCCCCCCATCTTTTATTTCTAGTCCTCAAACACGGGGCGGGGCCGGGCGGGGCGCGCCCCCCCCCCCTTACCGCGCTTGCCAAAGGCAAGCGCAATACCTCACTTTGCACCATCCCGATGCAGTTCGGCTCCAACGATCTCTTCAATCACACGCGTACAAACCCAGTTATCCCCATTGGGATACTTCGTTCGGCCCGCATGAAAAATCTGCATTGCCGCCGCCGCAGTATGTAACGGGACCCCTAACTCTTCTCCAAGGTTCATCGAAATAGTCAGGTCCTTGTGCATCGTGTTTATGTGACTCCCGGTTCCTTCAAACTGGCGATCAATGATCTTCTCCAAAGCGTTGTTCACAATGCCGCATCCCGCTGACGAGGTGGAAAACACATCCAGAATAATTTGGCCCGGCACCCCAGCTTTCGCCGCCAAAGCCGCCGCTTCGAAGGTTGCGGCGAACTGCGCGCCGATAAGTGACTGCAGGCAAGCTTTGACAGTTTGACCATCGCCGGGCGTCTCTCCAGTGCGGTGAATATTCGCGCTGACGGCCTCCATCACCGCACGGTTCTGCGCCAAAGCCTCATCCGAGCCTGCCGCCATCATCGTCAGCGTGCCGCCCTGTGCGCCGGGAAAACCGCCTGAAACCGGGCTATCGATCAGCGAAATCTCCGAGTCTTCCATGGCCTCGCCAATCTCGCGCGCTTCGCGCGGTTTGATAGTCGCAGTCAAAAGAACGGTTCCACCAGACGCCATCGATCCAACAAGACCGCCGTCACCCAGAATGACGGCCTTGGCTTGGTCTCCATTCATGACCATCACAAATACAGCGTCGGCATTTGCCCCGACTTCAGCTGTTGAACTGGCAGCGTTTCCGCCCATTTCGCGGAATGCTTCCATTCGGTTTGGATCCAGGTCCAGTCCCCAGGTCTCAAACCCGTTCGCAATCAGGTTCTTCGCCAGGCCGGAGCCCATATCGCCTAAACCAATGACTCCTGCGCGCATTCGTGTCTCCCTTCCTTTGATACAAAAGGCTGTTGGCCCCGTTCAGTGAGGGATTTCAAACGTTCGGTGCGAACGCTGGGCGGGTCCAGAAGACACCCCCTGCCCAATGCGACCGATGTGGTCACAAAGAAATGTCTGCATGCCTCGAAAAGCAATGCAACCTAAATCGCCGACTTCGTTGCAGGCCTAAGCGGGAACAAGCGCTTTGCGTTTTCGAGCCGACATCAACATCACTCCAACCACAATTGCCGCACCGGCAAGATTGGCAGCCAGATTAAGCGGCCAATAGGCGCCGACTGCGCCGGCCACCAACAATACGGCTGTGATTGGACCAATCGGTCCCTCTGAATAGAACTGGATGAGCGCGTTGGTGGCATAGATGCCAAACAGCGCGAAGAAGCCAATCTGAAGAATTTCGACGGACGTACCGGAAATCAGAGGCGTATACGCGAATAGCAGCGGTACGATATAAAGCCCCTTTGCAATCTTCCAGCTCTCAAATCCAGTGGCCATAGGCCGTGATCCGGCAATTCCGGCCGCCGTGAATGCTGCAAGGCAGACTGGGGGCGTCACGTTTGAATCTTGGCTGAGCCAGAAGATGATGAGATGGGCGGTCAGAAGGAACATGATCTGTTGTTCTTGCGCGACCAACACAGGCCGGATCGTGACGGCCACCTCAAACGGGATTGCAGCGACAAGTTCCCACGCCTCAGATTCAGACATTCCGGCACCAACCTGCAATGCAAGCGGGTGATCAACCAAAAAGAACAACGCGGCTTGCGTCGGGTCACTGATCCCAGCAACCAACTGCTCAACGACCAGCGCATCTGCCATAATACCGGCCAAGGCCGGAGCCGTCAGAATAGCAAGAATGATGTACGCAGCAGTAACCGGCAGCCCCATACCCAGCACAAGTGATGCCAGCGCAATCAACAGGATGGCGAGCACCAGAGACCCTTGCGACCACTGCGCGATCATCAAAGAGAAGCCATTACCAACACCGCTGGTGACAATGGCGTTGTTCATAATCCCGATTGCGACAAGCAATATGGCTGTCATGATTGCCGAACGCACGCCCGTTACCAGCGCTTCGGTGATCTTTACCGGTCCCATTGCAACCGGCTTGAAAGCTCCGTCAGGCAAAACGCGCGCCAAAAGCCCAGTCGCCCATGACGTTACGATCAACGTCGCAATAGCCCAGCAAGCCGCAAACGCCGGCGTGACGCCAGTCAGCAGCATCCAAATCATAACGGTCAGAGGCAGTATAAATACCAAGCCGCCGGACAACAGCTTTCCACGATCGACCGTCATGTCGATCTCGGATCCGGCATCATACTTCATCGCCTCAATCCGGACGATGAAAGCAACAGAGAGGAAATATAGAAACGCCGGTACGACCGAAACCGCAACGATGGTGCCATAAGGAATGGACGTATAACTCGCCATGACAAAGGCACCAGCCCCCATAATCGGCGGCATCAGTTGCCCACCCGTCGATGCAGCTGCCTCGACCCCACCCGCAAACTTTGGGCGAAATCCGTTTGCCTTCATCAACGGAATTGTAATGACGCCAGTCGACGCAGTATTCGCGATGGCTGATCCTGAGATCGTGCCCGTCAGAGCCGACGACAAAACAGCGACAAATGCGGCTCCGCCTTTAATCCGACCGGCGACAATCTTGGAAAGTTCAATAACGAAGTCACTGGCTCCGGAGACAACAAGAAACCCACCGAAGATCATGAAGAGCGCAATGTTAGTCGACGAAATTCCGGCCAAGATCCCGAACATGCCCTCGTCATTATAGAGTGTCCGGAACATGACGTCGTTTAACGGCAGGCTGGCGGCTCGGAAAACGCCCGGCAGATAAGAACCAAGGAAAAGGATGTAAGACAGCGACAGAATGATGAGGATCGGAATCACCCAACCTGCAACACGTCGCGATAAATCGATGCACGCGAATATAAGAAGAAGGCCGGCAGCCCAATCGACAATTGTGAATTGCCATGCTTGGCCGGTTACCGCGAGAGACCGCTCGTAAACGCCGTTCTCAGCATAGGCGACCCACAATGCGGCGGCAGCAACCAAGGTGCCGTACGTCAGGTCGATCCACCATGCGGTGCGTGTGGTTCTTTGTGAACCCACCGGGCTGTAAAGAAGAGACGCCAAAAACGCGAACCCAGCGAAATGGATAGCGTTCTGCCACTTGCCCGGCTCAATCAGGTAAACATTGGTGACGACATGCCAAAGACCCAGAAGGACGGCAAAGCACACCATAAATACATTCCAAGGGCTTTCGCGCATGGCTTCAGGTGCAAGTAGCCGGTCGCGTGAAACAGGCGTTTCCTGGTCCATTGTCACCCCCGAATGTTTAAGAAAAGAAATGAGGCGCGAGATTTTTCTCGCGCCTCAACTTGGATTAGTTCGCCATCAGGTGGCTAGGAATTTCAAGCCCGACTTCCTTGTAGTACCGTGCAGCACCGGGGTGCAGCGGAACCGGAAGGCCAGCCATGGCTTTTTCAACGGCCATTGCCTTGGTGGCCGGGTGAATGGCCTGAAGGAATGCCAGGTTTTCGTACATTGTCTTCGTCAAAAGATAGACGTGGTTTTCATCAACATCCGCATTCACGGCCAAGAAGTTTGGCTGCGCGATAGTGTTGATGTCTTTTGCCTGACCTGGGTATGTGCCCGCAGCAATTGTGTAGGGCACCCAAAGCTGACGGCCACCGTCCATTTTAGCAAGCTGATCAGCTGTCACATCAAGGATTGTGAATCCACCCTCGTTCGATGCCATCAGCTTGGTGATAGCACCTGTTGGGGGGCCCGCAGGCATACCTGCGGCAACAGCTTGGCCATTGGCCAATGCGTCTGCCGTTGGTCCGTATCCTGCATCGACGAGCGAGAAGTCACTGTCGACGTCAATGCCAAGGCCAGACAAAAGCACACGGTTCGAACCGATGGTGCCCGAGTTCTGGCGACCCATACCGGCCGACATTCCCTTAAGCGCAACCAAATCGTCTACAGTACCGGTGTTCACCTTGTCGGATGGCACAACGAACTGTTCGACGTTTTGCCACAGCATTGTGACTGAGCGCAGATTTTCCTGTGGCTCTGTGATTGGTCCAGTGCCAGTCGCCGCATAAGATCCAAAGAGACCCTGCAGAATTGCGAAGTCAGCTGTACCGGCACCAAGCGCCTGAACGTTGGCTCCCGAGCCTGCCGAGTTCACGGCTGTCAGCGAGAATTTTTCCTTCGGCAGCAGCTTCACTTTCGACAGCGTCGAAATGGCAGTACCAACCGGGTGATATGTGCCGCCCGTTGATGCGGTGTTCAGAACGTAGTCTGCGTCCTGTGCATTGGCCGCACTTGATGCAACGGCAATTGATGCGCCCAAAGCGAGCGCTTTCCAAAACTTCATCGAATGTCCTCCCATTGAGTGACCGTTTGAAGGTCAACTCTCGTTTTCGGTTATCGTGTGAAGACAAGATATGAAGAAATTTGCGTATCTCAAATTATTTCTCTGCGGAAATCCGCAGGGCTAGCTGTTTAGCAGCTTTGACTTGTCGATCGCGAGCTTTGAAACCTTCTCGTTCAACGTCCGCCGCCCTATTCCCAAATGAGCAGCCGCATCGTCCATCCGACCTTGAGCAATGACGATCGCTTGCGAAATGATCTCTTTCTCAAAGACAGCCACCGCCTCGCGCAAAGTATCCGGCATCGTTTGTGTCGTGGGAATGCCAATCAACGCTTGCCTGACGGAACCTACACCGCGACGTTCCGCAAGCACACGACGTTCAACCACGTTCTGCAATTCCCGAACGTTCCCGGGCCAATCATGGGCGATCAACGCCGCATAATCGTCATTCGTCGTTTCAGGCAATGGGAGGTCATACAAGGCGGCGATCCGGCCAAGATAGTGCCTGTAAAGAAGAAGAATATCGTCTCCGCGTTCCCGAAGATCCGGAATCTCGATAACCAAGGTATTCAATCGAAACAAAAGGTCTTCACGCAGCGAACCGTTGGCTACCGACGCTTCCAAGTCCTGAGACGCTGCAGATATGATGCGAATATCCTGGGTCTCAGTTTCGATGGCGCGCAAGAATTTGGACTGGGTTTCCAAGGGCATGGATGTCAGCTCATCAAGGAACAATGTTCCACCATGCGCCTTTTCAAGTAGCGAGGGTCCGTCTCCTCCGCCAATGACGTGTTGTTCAAATCCGTCTGGTGGAATTGCGGCACAGTTTACAGCGATAAAAGGCTTCTCTGGTCCCGCACCAAGGTCGTGAAGGGCTCGCGCAACGAGTTCTTTCCCGGTGCCGGTTCGACCCCTAATTAATACATTTGCGGGGACATCAGCGTAATCGAAAACCAACGACCTCACGGTGTTGATCTCAGGACTGTCGCCAATCAATACCTGCGACAAATCCGTCAAACGCGTCAGTTTTTCCTGTAGTTCGTTGGCCCTGTTTTCAAGCTGACGCATCCGCACCGCATTGGACAAAATCGTTAGCAAACGCCTAGGGTCAAAGGGTTTTTCCAAAAACGAATAG
>JAPPOI010000052.1 GCA_028818055.1 Boseongicola sp. | reverse complement strand
CACCATTTCAGCATAAGACGGATGATGGTCTTTCAGGATCGGGTGCAATTTGGCCATGGTCACGCCAGCTCCGATCTTAATCGAGTTGTCGCGGATACTGATGGCCTGCAGGTCGGTGCACCGATTGAGAAATGCGATATCTCCCAATTCTGCGAACGACTTCGTAACCCAAAGGCCAACGTCGGTGGCGCCCGCCACCAGAGTTCCATCTGGGTGCTTTTCGTACCAATCGGCCAAGTCTTCGACGGTTTCGGGTGCAAATGACACGGGATTGGCTGGAACGGGAGTGTCCTTGATCCACAGAGGCGCTGGCTGCGTTTCCGCGTCCTCAGCTGCCCGCACAATCGGAGCGTATCCTGTACATCTGCAGAGATTACCTGCAAGAACGTCATCGTGATCGGTTCGACCGTTCAGATGACCAACAGCCATTGAGACTACAAATCCCGGCGTACAAAACCCGCATTGAGAACCATGCTTTTCGATCATCGCAGTTTGGACGGGATGCAATTCACCATCGGGTCCCGCCAAGCCTTCGACCGTTCGCACGGATTTGCCATGCAATTGAGGCAGGAACAAAATGCAGGCATTCAATGCGCGCGACCCGTCACCATCGGTGACCATCACGGTGCAAGCGCCGCAATCACCTTCGTTGCAGCCTTCTTTCGTCCCCGTCAGGCCACGTGCACGTAACCAATCAAGCAACGTGGTCGTAAGCGGCACATCCGCCTTTACAGTTTCCCCATTCAGAGAAAACTCGATTGTCATCTGAAAAACCCGCCGCCTTACTCGAAGCATTCAGGCTTTTGCACACGGTCGATGCGGCGTAGAGCGTGTGCGCCCTCATCCATAGGGGATGAAAGCGAAGTCGGAAGCATTTGGCAAGTCCTTGCTCGTTCGACGTTCATTTGCAACGTTTTCGATTAGGCTCGTAGAAAGGTTCTGCTGACTTAATTTCGAACGCGATCAGCCAGTTAAAATGTATCCACAGCCAATTTGCCTTATCAGGCAGTTTCGGTGTTTTCACTCGCCGCACGCTCGCATAGCTTCGCGATATGGCTGACCCTCGCTTTATCCATCTTCGCCTCCACACCGAGTATTCGCTGCTTGAAGGTGCTGTTCGCTTGAAGAAGTTGCCGGGGCTATGTGCCGATGCCGAAATGCCGGCGGTGGCCATCACGGACACCAACAATATGTTTGCGGCACTTGAGTTTTCAGTGTCTGCGATTGGCTCTGGAATTCAACCGATTGTCGGCTGCCAGATTGATCTGGCCTATGTCGATCCGCGCCCTGGGGAGCGGAAAGATCCCCCTGCTCCGATCGTGCTTTTGGCGCAAAATCGGGTTGGCTATGAAAACCTGATGCGGCTGAACTCGTACCTATATTTGCGCGATGACAACACACAACCGCATGTCACAAAAGACGAGTTGGAAGGCAGCTCCGAAGGATTGATCTGCTTGACGGGTGGTCCGAACGGTCCCATCGGCCAGTTGCTTCAAAGTGGCAATTCCAATGCGGCCGAGACGCTTCTCAATTGGTTTTCTGATCGGTTCGGAGATCGTTTGTATGTCGAGCTGCAGCGTCATCCTAGGGATGATGGATCACAGCCCGAGGCCGAACGGCTGACCGAAGCAAAAATGATAAATATGGCTTACAGCCATGAACTGCCCTTGGTCGCAACGAACGATGTCTATTTTCCAAACACCGAGATGTACGAAGCGCACGACGCTCTGATTTGCATCGCGGAAGGCGCTTATGTCGATCAACAAGCCGCGCGGCGTCGGCTGACACCGCAACACTACTTCAAATCACCTCAGGAGATGGCGGTTCTTTTCGCCGATCTGCCTGAGGCTTTGGAGAACACGATAGAGATCGCAAAGCGTTGCGCATTTGGCGCCGAGCGGCACGATCCCATCCTTCCCAAATTTGCCGACAACGAGATCGAGGAGCTTCGCCGACAAGCCAAAGACGGTTTGGAAGAACGTCTGCAAGCCATTGAGCCAGCCGCTCCCCGTGAAGAGTACGACAAGAGACTGGAGTTCGAGCTCGGGATTATCGAGGGCATGGGCTTCCCCGGTTACTTCCTCATCGTTGCGGACTTCATCAAATGGGCCAAGCAACATCACATCCCGGTTGGGCCTGGCAGGGGGTCGGGCGCTGGATCCCTTGTTGCCTATGCTTTGACAATTACCGACCTCGACCCTCTTCGATATTCATTGCTGTTCGAACGCTTTCTGAACCCCGAGCGCGTTTCAATGCCCGACTTTGATATCGACTTCTGCATGGACCGTCGTGAAGAGGTAATCCGGTACGTTCAGGAAAAGTATGGCCGCGATAAAGTCGGCCAAATCATCACATTCGGCGCATTGCTTTCTAAGGCCGCCGTCCGTGATGTGGGTCGTGTTTTGCAAATGCCCTACGGGCAAGTAGACCGGCTTTCCAAGCTCATCCCGGTAGAAGGTGTTAAGCCGGTTTCTATCGAAAAGGCACTGGCTGATGAACCTCGTCTGAGGGAAGAGGCCAAGGCGGAAGAGGTTGTCGACAGGCTTCTCACTTATGGGCAACAAGTCGAAGGTCTCCTCAGAAATGCGTCGACCCATGCCGCCGGCGTCGTCATTGGTGACCGTCCGCTGGACAAACTTGTCCCACTATATCGCGATCCTCGGTCTGAGATGCCCGCAACCCAATTCAACATGAAATGGGTCGAACAGGCCGGTTTGGTGAAGTTCGACTTTCTTGGACTGAAAACCCTGACGGTCATACAGAACGCGTTGGATCTTCTGAGCGCACGGGGCGTCGAGATTGATATCGGTGCAATCCCATTGGACGATCCGGCCACCTATGAGCTTTACGCCAAAGCCCGAACGGTTGCTGTGTTCCAGGTGGAAAGCTCGGGAATGATGGATGCGCTGCGGCGCATGAAACCAACTTGCATCGAAGATATTGTGGCTCTTGTCGCACTTTATCGTCCCGGCCCGATGGAAAACATTCCGCAATACTGCGACGTGAAAAATGGGCGTGCGGAGCGAGAAGAACTGCATCCACTGATCGACCACATACTTGATGAGACACAAGGCATCATCGTCTACCAGGAACAGGTGATGCAGATCGCGCAAGAAATGGCTGGCTACAGCCTTGGCGGTGCCGACCTGTTGCGGCGCGCCATGGGTAAGAAAATCCAAGAGGCCATGGACGCCGAACGCCCCAAGTTCCTGGAAGGTGCGGCTGGAAATGGCGTCGACAAAAAAAAGGCGCTCGAGGTTTGGAACCTTTTGGACAAGTTCGCCAACTACGGTTTCAACAAGTCACACGCCGCCGCGTATGCAGTTGTCAGCTACCAAACAGCATGGCTGAAAGCGAACCACCCAGTCGAGTTCATGGCTGGCGTAATGAATTGCGATTTGCACCTGACCGACAAGCTATCGGTTTACGCCGAAGAAACGCGGCGAGGTTTGGAAATTGATATTATCCCGCCCTGTGTCAATCGATCGGACGCACGCTTTTCGGTTAAAGACGAGAAGCTGGTTTATGCCCTGGGTGCGTTGAAGAACGTTGGTGTGGAAGCCATGCGGTTGATCACTGAAGCACGGGCTGCTGAAAACGAAAAAGCGTTCGTAAACCTATTCGACTTTGCCCGTCGCGTGGACTTAAAGCGCATCGGAAAGCGCCCCCTGGAAATGCTGGCGCGGTCAGGCGCGTTTGATGAGCTCGACAGCAATCGTCGGCGCGTCTTCCAGTCTTTGGACCAGCTGACCGCATATTCTGCAGCGATTCACGAACAACGGGAAAGTAATCAGGTATCGCTCTTTGGCGAAGCAGGTGATGATTTACCCGAACCCCGCCTGTCGCCAGTTGATGATTGGCTTCCCAACGAGCGGCTCGCTGAAGAACAGATCGCGATTGGCTTTTACCTTTCAGGCCATCCACTTGACGATTACGCCACCGCATTGAAGCGCAAGGGGCTGATGACATTGGCCGAGCTTCAGACCAAAGCCGAACAGGACGGAGCAGCTATTGCGCGGGTCGGCGTCATCGTCAGCGCATTGCAAGAACGCAAGTCCGGTCGAGGCACACGGTTCTTCCGTATGAACATTTCCGATCCGACACTTCAGGTATCTGGAATGGCGCTTTTCCCCGAGGACTTCGAGACAGTTAGGAAAGTTTTCGATCAGACCACTCAAGTGGTCATGACTTTGGAAGCACGCTTTAACGAAGGGCAATTCGACCCGATCGCAAGAGGTGTTGCCCCAATTGACGGTATCGTCGACGCCGGGGCAGTTGGTTTGAACGTCATGATCGATGACCAAGAGGCGGTTCCGCTTGTTCAATCAGTCTTGGAAAGGTTTCGCGACGATGGGTCGGTTCGGACAAAGGGCGAAATTTCGATCACCGCGTTGTCTGTACCGTTGCCGGATGCAACCCAAGACGTCACCGTTCCAATCGGTGACGGCTGGCCGGTCTCTCCTAAGATCAAGGGCGCACTGAAAGCACTGCCCGGAGTAGTTCTGGTCGAGGATATGTAGGTGCGGAACCAACTTCGAAGTTACGAGAAAAACCCGCTCGTTAAGAAAGCAGCCTAAGCTGACAATAGCCAATAGAATTGCACGGTGTAGCGGCCCGCTAGGTTTAGGATTTTTTTGAGAGTTGGTGCCCAGGAGAGGCAAGTAAGGACTGCCCCACGCTGACCCAACATGTACCGAGAATTCAACAAAATAGGGTGATTGAGCGAGTATCTCTGTAACCGTCTATTCCATCTTGACCCGTTGCACCCCAAATATTGAAGCGGACTACACGGGGATCGATGACCAGCACGCTCAATAGGCTGAATCCCACGCAGCCAAAGTCAGCTCCTCTCGGAAGCAAGATTGCCGATGGCGGCGGTCTATTTTTATAATCGGCAAGACGACTAAGGCATCTGGGTATTCCGCTACACATTATTTCGGCGTCGCCACGAGATGGGGTTGAGCGCTTATCCCGAAGTCTCCCTCAAGGAAGCACGTGAAGCCCGCGCGAAAGGCGTTCATGTCCCGGCGGAAAAAAAAGCCCGGCACAAAGAATAGGCCGCCGCGTCACAATAGTAGTGACAGCGCGCCGAAAAAGCGGACATTCGCTGCTATGCCGCGGGTAGTTACAGCTTGAATGACCGTTCTGCGGGACAATTCCGTCCTTGGGCCCAGATAACTTATCCGCGTCCGCTCACGCTCGCCTGATAGGTCTCCAGCGAGCCCGAAAGAGCTAGGCCACAAGGCGCGTCGTGCCTTTCGCAGAACTCTTGCCAGACTACTCCATAGGGCAGGTCCTTGAGCTCTTCGGTGAAAATGAGACGCTTTGTGAAGTCCAGCGTTGCTTCCGCGTCCTTGAGTTCTGACTGCGGCATGAGCAGTGAACGCAGCAAGGCTTTCTGCATATTCCGTGTTCCGATCACCCAAGCGGCCGTTCGGCTGATCGTTGCATCGAAGAAATCGAGCCCGATGCGGGTTCGGTCAAGTAGGTCGGCAAACACAAGTTCGTTCGCCATCGCCTGAATGTCATCATTCAGCAGGATCACGTGATCGCTGTCCCAACGCATGGGGCGCGAGACGTGGAGGAGGATTTCATCAAGCGAGAGCGCGACCGCACTGAGTTTGTCCGCGATATTCTCGGTGGGGTGGAAATGCCCCATGTCGAGGCAAAGGAGCGTTCCCTTGCGTATCGCGTATCCCAAGTAGAATTCGTGGCTGCCGACCGTGCAGGCCTCGACGCCAATACCAAATAACTTGCTTTCAACCGCGTCGACCATGTGCTCCGGGTCTTGCTCGCTGTCGCACATAGCATCGAGCGACGCTTCAAGTCGCGTACGGGCCGCCATGCGGTCCACAGGAATGTCCTTGTATCCATCTGGCACCCAGATGTTATTGACCGCTGACGAGCCGAGCTCTTCACCCATTTTTGCTGCAATCTCTCGTGTGCGGCGGCCGTGTTCGATCCAGAAGTCTCGAATGCCTTTGTCAGGGTGGCTGAGTGTCAGGTTATCGTCGGCCTTCTCATGCGCGAAGAAAGTGGGATTGAAATCGAGGCCAACCCCCTGATCCTTGGCCCAATCGACCCATGGCGCGAAGTGCCTGTATTCGATCTCGTCCCGGTCGGGTGTTTCGTCTGTATCGAGGTAAATCGCGTGCAGGTTGAGACGATGTTTGCCGGGAATCTGACCGTAAGCAAATTCGAGATCAGCGCGGAGCTCATCCGCGGTTCGCGCGCGGCCCGGATGATTGCCGGTCGCCTGAATGCCGCCTCCCGAGGTGCCGCTTCGGGTTTCAAACCCAACCACGTCATCGCCTTGCCAGCAATGCATCGAAATCGGAATTGTTGCGAGCCGGTCAAGCGCCACTTCTGTATCTACGCCCCAATCGGCAAATACTGCCTTCGCACTTTCGTAGGTCATTGGTTTCCTCTCTTAGCGCGTGAAGGCCTGAACGTTGCCGGCGTCGACATTGACGATATTGCCTGTCGATTTCGCCGAATTGTCCGAGGCAAAGAAATAGGCCGCTTCGGCAATGTCTTCGGGCAGAACCGAGCGCTTCAGCATCGAACGTTGGCGATACATTTCCTCAAGACCGTCTTTGTCGGTTCCGTAAGTTGATGCACGTTGGTCCAGCCACTAGCCTTCCCAAATACGCGACCCGCGAAGGACCGCATCCGGGTTTACCACGTTGACGCGAATGCCCGCCTCTGCCCCCTCAAGTGCCAGGCAACGCGCAAGATGGAGTTCTGACGCCTTAGCGGTGCAGTAGGCCGATGCGTTCGGGCTGGCTGCAAGGCCGTTTTTTGAGGCGATGAAAACAATAGAGCCACCGATGCTCTGCGTGCGCAGGACCTTGAATGCCTCGCGACTGACCAAGAAATAGCCTGTGGACAGGATGCTCATGTTCTTGTTCCAGAGTGCGAGCGATGTCTCCTCGACCGGGGCCGACGAGGCAATGCCGGCGTTCGAGACAAGGATATCAATCCCGCCAAACTCGACCGCCATCTCTGCGAAAGTTGCGATAACGGCGTTCTCGTCGGTTACGTCCATCTTCACGCTGCGAACGACGTCATTTGAATAGCTTGACTTCAGACTGTCCTCGATTGTGCCCAAAGCGTCTGCGTCGATATCCGCCAAAACAACGCAAGCCCCTTCGGAAAGGTAGCGCTCGGCAATGGCCGCACCAATGCCGCCAGCGCCGCCAGTGACGAGAGCGATGCGTCCGGCAAGCGATTTCGGCTTGGGCATGCGTTGAAGCTTGGCCTCTTCCAAAAGCCAATACTCGATATCGAAGGCTTCCTGTTCGGGTAGGCCTACGTAATCGCTGACGGAAGAGGCGCCGCGCATGACATTGATGGCATTGATGTAGAACTCGCCCGAGATGCGCGCAGTGGCTTTGTCCTTGGCAAACGTAATCATTCCGATGCCAGGGACGAGGTAAACGACCGCATTCGGGTCCCGGATCGCGGGGCTGTCGTCACGTTTGCAGCGCTCATAGTAGGCGGCGTAGTCGTCGCGATACGCGGCGACCTGTTCCGGCAGGCCGTCCAGAACTGCGTCGATGTTGTTTTCGGCTGGGTCAAAGTCCACGACCAATGGGCGAATTTTCGTCCGAAGGAAGTGGTCAGGGCACGACGTGCCTAGCGCTGCAAGCGGGCGCATATCTTTCGCATTCACGAATTCGAGGACGCCATCGCTGTCGTCGAAATGGCCCACCATGTGCTGTTTACCAGAAACCAAACCCCGGATCGCCGGCATAAGGCGTGCGGCAATGGCACGGCGTTGAGCGGGCGCAAGGCTTTCGTGAACCGCTCCCCCAAAGGCGGCGACCTCTGCCGTTTTTGCCTCGAACCAGTCTGTCGCTTTCTGAATGATTTCCAGCGATAGCTCGTAACACTCTTTGGCGTCATCCGCCCAGGTGAAAAGGCCGTGCGACTCAAGCACTACGCCCTTGGCATCCGGATTCTTCTTGCAAAAGTTTTCCAGCCAGAGCCCGAGCTCATAGCCCGGTTTTTTCCACGGCAGCCAACCGATTTCGCCGCCGAAAATCTCTTGGGTCAGTTCCTGTGAGTTCTTCGAGGCGGCAATGGCGATGATCGCGTCCGGGTGCAGATGATCGACGTGCTTTTGCGGTACGTAAGCGTGAAGCGGTGTATCGATCGAGGCCGCGCGTGGGTTGAGCTTGAAGGTGCAGTGCGGGAGGTATCCCACCATCTCGTCTTCATATTCGACGCCGCGATAAAGTCCTTTCAAAGCGATCAGCTTTTCCATGTAGAGCGTCGCGAAGCCGTCCATTTCGATGGAGCCAATGTCGCCGCCGGAGCCTTTTACCCAAAGGACTTCAACATCATCACCAGACAGCGGGTCCCGCTCCATTACCTTGGCTGACGTATTTCCGCCACCATAGTTGGTGATGCGCTTGTCCGATCCCAAGAGATTGGAGCGATAGAGAAGCTTTTCCGACTCGCTCATCCTAGCAGCAATGCTGTCGTCCCAGAGGTTCTCAAGGGGTTGTTTCTCAACGGTCTTCAACATCTGGCCTCCCGGCTGCGTCCAAACTTCGGATGTTCGTTATGGGTAAAGGTGAGCGAGATGCGTTGTTTTGTCAATCAAAAACGATCAACTCCAATCATGCTGCATCGCAGAATGATTGGAATTGATTGAAATTGATTGACAGATGATGCGAATCTGGACATCGTGTAGGCCCAAGGGAGGTGAAAGTTGCACGAAACTGAGCGTCATACTGTTATCCTGTCAGCGGTTCAGGATCGTCCATTCGCCAGTGTTGTCGACCTTTGTGGGCTGACAGGGGCGTCTGAGGCAACCATTCGTCGCGACATCGCTACGCTTCATATGCAGAAAAAGCTGCGCCGAGTTCGTGGAGGCGCAGAAGCGATTGCACCACCACAATTCGTCGGCCTCGCGGGACGGACGTTTGCAGTCAACGAAACCATCCGCATTGACGAAAAGCAGGCGATCGCACGAGCTGCCGCCGAGCTGTGTGAAGATGGCGAACCGATCATAATCAACGGTGGCACAACGACGTTCCAGATGGTGCACCCGCTGGCCAACCGGCGCATGCAGGTCTTCACCAACTCGTTTCCGATTGCCGAGCACCTGCTCAAGCATTCAAAAAACACCGTCATGCTTCCGGGTGGCGCTATCTACCGCGAGCAGAACATCATCCTGTCGCCATTCGAAAACGACGTCACGCGCAACTTTTATGCTCGTCGCATGTTCATGGGTGCTCAGGGCATTGGCCCGCTGGGCCTGATGGAGGGCGATCCGTTGCTCATCCAAGCCGAGGAAAAGCTGATGGGGCAGGCCGACGAGCTGATCGTTCTGGTCGACAGCAGTAAGTTCGACGCACGCTCAAGCCTCGTGCTCTGCCCACTCGATCGAATTGACACCGTCATCACCGATGCGGGCATCTCGGATCGCGCTGCCGCGATGCTTGAGGCCGCTGAAATCAAACTGATCGTGGCGGAAGGGAAAGCCGCGGCCGAAACCGGTTCGATCTAAGCGAACCATTCACTATCGCTCGACAGGGAGGATTATCCATGAGCATCACCAGAAGACTTTTCGGCGGAACCGCGATTGCGGCCGCTATTCTGGCCGGGAGTGCTACGCACGCACAGGACAACATGCGCATTGCACTCGTAGTCAAGGCGCTGGGCATCGGCTTCTTTGAAGCGGCTGCGGAAGGAGCTGAGGAAGCGGCGGCCGAGCTCGGCAATGTCGAGATCATCTATACCGGCCCGACGGACACCACGGCAGAAGGACAGATTGAGGTTATTAACTCGCTGATCGCCCAAGGTGTTGATGCCATCGCGATTTCTGCCAACGACCCTGATGCTGTTTCGCCCGCGCTCCAGCGCGCCATGCAGCGTGGCATTACCGTCATCTCATGGGACTCAGGCGTCAACGAAGAAGGTCGCATGATGCACTTAAACCCGTCATCGACACCGTTGATCGGCAATACGATTCTAAAGCTCGCCGCCGATCACATGCCGGATGGTGGCCAGGTCGCAATTCTGTCGGCATCGGCTACAGCGACGAACCAAAACGCCTGGATCGCCGCGGCTGAAGAAGTTTTGCCGAACTACCCCGGGATCGAACTCGTCGCTACGGTTTACGGCGATGACCTGTCGGACAAGTCCTATCGTGAAGCACAGGGTCTTATGGCATCATACCCGGACCTAAAGGCCATCATCGCTCCGACGACGGTTGGCATTCTTGCCTCCTGTCAGGCCGTATCTGATGCTGGCAAGATCGGTGAGATCAACGTCACTGGGCTTGGCTTGCCATCCGAGATGGCGGGTTGCGTCGAGTCTGGTGCTACGGAAAGCTTTGCCATCTGGAACCCGATCGACCTCGGCTATTCGGCGACGATGATCGCACACGCACTCGCCTCGGGTGCCGCAACGGCTGGAACGGGTGCGGAAATCCCGACGGGTCGTATGGGTTCTGTCACGCTCGATGACACGAACTCCGCCGCAATGTCGGATCCGTTCACCTACGACGCGTCGAATATCGATCAGTTCAAAGACATCTTTTGATCGCTGAAACAGATCGGCGCAGCGCGATTGCTGCGCCGACACCTCTCCTCATGGCAACTTAATCTATGCTGATGGAAACAGATCAAAAGTCCGTGCTCGCCAGTACCGAATCCGAGATTCCGGTTCTTGCGCTGAATGCGGTGACGAAGACGTTTCCTGGTGTTACGGCCTTGTCCGAAGTGTCGCTTGAGCTCTTTCCCGGCAAAGTTACGGCGTTGGTCGGAGAGAACGGCGCTGGCAAGTCGACAGTTGTCAAAATTCTGACCGGCATCTATCAGCCAAACGGTGGCCAAATCGAGATCGATGGGTCGCCCATACGGTTTCCGACGGCACAGGACGCTGGCGACGCTGGTGTAACCGCAATCCATCAGGAAACCGTTTTGTTCGACGAATTGTCGGTGGCAGAGAATGTGTTCCTTGGCCACGCACCGCGAGGGCGCTTCGGCCTGATCGATACGTCCGCGATGATGGAGAGAGCCCGCGAAATTCTTGAGAGCGTTGGCGCCCACATCGATCCCAGGACGAAACTCAAAGACCTTGGGATCGCGAACAAGCATCTGGTAGCGATTGCCCGCGCGCTATCTATTGACGCACGCGTGGTAATCATGGACGAGCCGACCGCCGCGCTTAGCCAGAAAGAAATCGAAGAGCTTTATGACCTAGTCGAGGAGCTGAAAGGTCAGGGTAAGGCTATCCTGTTCATTAGCCATAAGTTCGATGAGATTTTCCGCATTGCCGATAGCTACACGGTCTTCCGGGATGGCGCGCTTGTCGGGAGCGGCGCTATTGCCGATGTGACCGAAGCGGAGTTGGTCAAGATGATGGTAGGTCGGGACGTAAGCCAAATCTTCCCCGACCGGGAGCGCAAAACGGGCGACGAAATACTTGCGGTTGATGGTTACGAACATCCGACCGAGTTTGCTGACATCAGTTTCGTACTGCGTCGTGGAGAAATTCTTGGCTTTTACGGTCTCGTTGGCGCTGGGCGCTCCGAGTTTATGCAATCTCTCTTTGGCATAACGCGGCCTTCGGCGGGCGACGTCACCATCGACGGCGAGCGTGCAATTATTCGGTCCCCTGCCGACGCGGTTGGCAAGGGCATTGTCTATGTGCCCGAAGACCGGGGCCGACAGGGCACAATCACAGCACTTCCGATTTTCCAGAACGTCACACTCCCATCGCTTGGCCGCACGTCCAAGAACGGGTTTCTGAAATTGGCTGAGGAATTCCAGCTCGCGCGAGAGTACACGGAACGGCTCGACCTGCGTGCAGCCTCGTTGGACACCGACGTTGGCAATCTGTCGGGCGGCAACCAGCAAAAGGTTGTAATCGCCAAATGGCTCGCGACCCATCCAAAGATCATCATTCTTGATGAACCGACCAAGGGCATCGACATCGGCTCCAAAGCCGCGGTTCATGAGTTCATGGCAGAACTGGCAGCCCAAGGCCTGGCCGTGATCATGGTCAGTTCTGAAATCCCCGAAGTCTTGGGCATGTCTGACCGCGTTATCGTCATGCGCGAAGGTCGGATCGCTGCAGAGCTTTCAGGCGATGACATGACTCCAGAAACACTTGTGCGACACGCGGCCGGAATCTAAGGGGGCAAACAATGCAGAAGCAAATCCTTATGTCCCGCGAAGTGCTTCTGACCGGCGCAATTGTCCTTCTTCTCGCGATCATTTCCACTCGATTCCCGGCTTTCATCGCACCGTCAAACCTCGCGAACGTGTTCAACGACACCGCGCCTCTGATCCTATTGGCCATCGGACAGATGATCGTGATCCTAACGCGCTGTATCGACCTGAGCGTCGCGGCAAATCTCGCCCTGACAGGCATGGTTGTTTCAATGATCAACGTCGCTATGCCGGGGCTGCCTGTGCCGATAATCATCTTCATCGCGGTTGCGTTTGGCGCACTGCTCGGGATGGTGAATGGTGTCCTGGTCTGGAAGCTCGAAATTCCCCCGATCGTTGTCACTCTAGGGACGATGACGATCTTTCGGGGCACAATTTTCCTGTTGTCCGAGGGCAAGTGGATCAACGCTCACGAGTTCAGCGAAACCTTTAAGGCGTTTCCTAGAACGGAGCTTCTTGGTCTCCCGCTCATGAGCTGGATCGCGATAGCCGCCGTCATTTTCTTTTCCGTCGTCATGTCGCGGACCACCCTCGGTCGCGCGTTTTACGCCGCCGGTGGCAACCCGCATGCGGCAACCTATGCCGGCATAGATGTTGGCCGCACCCAGTTCTGGGCCTTCACCATCTCGGGTGCTCTGGCAGGTCTGACCGGTTACCTGTGGGTCTCTCGCTTTGCCGTCGCCTTTGTCGATCTCGCCGGAGGTTTCGAGCTCAGTGTCGTTGCGGCCTGCGTGATTGGCGGAGTTGCCATCATGGGCGGCATCGGCACGGTCGTCGGAGCAATGCTTGGCGCGTTGTTTCTCGGCATTATCAGCAACGCATTGCCGGTCGTGAACATCTCACCTTTCTGGCAACTCGCAATTTCCGGAGGCGCCATCATCATCGCAGTCGCCCTGAATGCACAGGCCAATCGCGAGAAGGGTCGGATTATCCTCAAGCGCGCGGAGCATGCCACATGACCGATACAACACGCTTCATTCCGGATCGCTTGCAGTCGCCGTTGGAGCGTCGCCTGAAAAGCTGGGAGACACTTCTGCTGGCCGTGGCCGTGGCCATTTTCATCGTCAACAGCTTCACATCGCCGTACTTCCTGAACGCGTGGAACCTGAGCGATATGACGTTCAACTTCACGGAAAAGGCGATGATCGCCTTCGCGATGGCGCTTTTAATCATCGCAGGCGAGATTGACCTTTCCGTGGCCTCGATAATCGCACTAGCGTCGACGGCCATGGGCGCCGCCGTACAGATTGGGCTTGGTACGCCCGGGCTGGTTCTAGTCGGCCTAGGTGTCGGGTTGATCTGTGGGGCGTTCAACGGCTTTCTCGTCACGAAAATGGGGCTGCCGTCCATCGTGGTGACCATCGGCACGATGAGCCTTTTTCGCGGGATCAGTTATATCGTTCTCGGCGATCAGGCGTATCGAGGCTATCCGTCGGATTTCTCGTTTTTTGGACAGGGCTACGTGTTCTGGGTGATCTCGTTTGAGTTCGTTCTTTTCGCTATCATCGCTCTTGTCTACTTCGTCATACTTCACAAGACGAACTTCGGGCGGGCGGTCTATGCAATCGGTAACAACCCGGTCGGTGCCGAGTTCTCCGGCATCCGGGTGGCCCGAGTGAAGTTCATTCTCTTCTTACTTACGGGCCTCATGTCTGGCGTTGCGGCCATCTGCCTGACCTCGCGGCTGGCATCGACCCGTCCATCAATTGCCTTCGGATGGGAGCTGGAAATCGTTACCATGGTCGTCCTCGGCGGCGTCAGCATTCTGGGTGGCTCGGGCTCGATCCCGGGTGTTGTGATCGCCGCCTTTGTGATGGGACTCGTGACCTTCGGCCTCGGCCTTCTCAACGTGCCTGGCATCGTGATGTCCATCGTGATCGGCGCGCTGCTGATCGGAGTGATTGCGTTACCGCGTCTTTGGGAAAAGTGGAGGACCTGATGGAAAAATACGCATTCAAGATGCACCTCAATCCCGGCGCAAAAGACGAATACAAGAAACGGCACGACGCGATATGGCCAGAGCTTGTGACACTTCTGAAAGACGCGGGCGTTGCGGATTATTCCATCCACCTTGATGAACAGACAAACACGCTTTTCGGCGTTCTCTGGCGAACGGAAGACCACAAGATGGGCGACCTTCCGGCCCATGACATTATGCAGAAATGGTGGGCGCATATGGCCGACATCATGGAAACGCATGACGACAATGAACCGATAGCCGTGCCGCTCACGCCCGTCTTTTACATGCCATGACCATGGGGCACGTCGCCGTCATTGATATCGGCAAGACGAATGCCAAGCTGGCGCTCGTGCGCCTATCGGACTTGTCCGAAATCGCGGTCGTCACGCGCCCGAACACCGTCTTGCCGGGGCCGCCTTATCCGCATTTCGACGTCGACGGGCACTGGGAGTTCATTCTGGAAGGGCTCTCGCGCTTCCATGTCGAGTTCGGCATCGATGCGATCACTGTAACGACGCACGGCGCTTCAGGAGCGTTGATCGCCGCGGACGGCTCGCTCGCGGCTCCGATCCTCGATTACGAGCATACCGGCCCCGATGACAGCGCGAAGGCCTACGATGCGATCCGACCACCGTTTTCCGAAACGGGTTCTCCTCGTCTTTCAATGGGCCTCAATCTCGGCGCACAACTCCACTGGCAGTTCGCGACTGACCCGGGTCTGCGGGAGCGTGTCGCCCATGTCGTGACCTATCCGCAGTTCTGGGCACATAAGCTATCGGGAGTCCTTGCGACCGACGTTACCTCGCTCGGGTGCCATACGGACATTTGGAAACCCTACGAAAGCCAATTCTCGTCACTGCCAATGGCCCTTGGCATCGCTGGTAAGATCGCCCCGCCTAGGAAGCCCGGAGACCTTCTGGGGCCGGTCACATCGGACGTTGCGCGGCGTACGGGACTACCTCCAAAGACGCCCGTTTACTGCGGCATTCACGACTCGAACGCCTCATTGCTATCGCACCTCGTCGCACGTAAGCCTCCCTTCAGCGTGGTTTCGACGGGCACCTGGGTGATCGCGATGGCGGTTGGTCGCAAGCCTGTCACTCTCGACCCGAGACGCGATACGCTTGTGAACGTCAACGCCTTCGGTGATGCGGTGCCATCCGCGCGATTTATGGGAGGGCGGGAGCATGACCTTGTTCTGGATGGATCAGCCGTGGGGGCGGATAGTGCCGAGATGTTGCAGGTTCTCTCCCAGCGCTGCATGCTTCTACCGGCCGTGGTTCCCGAGACAGGCCCGTTCGCCGGGACGCGTGCAAGGTGGGTAGGTGAAGAGCCGCCCTTGGGATCAGGAGCAAGAACTGCCGCTGTCGGGTTCTATCTCGCCTTGGTCACGTTTCATTGCCTCGAACTCATCGGTCACGAGGGTCCTGTGATTGTTGAAGGACCGTTCGCAAAAAATCTGGCATACCTTATGATGTTGGGAGCGGCCTCGCATTCGCCAATCATTCCTACGGCAAGCGCAACTGGCACGAGCGAGGGGGCAGCCCTTCTCGTGGCGCAAGATGACTCTCCACGATACCGAGCCCCCGCGCTTCCAGTCCCTGACACACGGATGAGCGAGGCCCTTTCAAGCTACGCGTCCGCGTGGAATGACAGCCTTGCCAAAGCCTAATTGGGCGGCGTGCGCTCTAGGCTCTTTGCGGCCATCGGAGGCTACGCAGCATCAGGGCAAATAGCCTGGAAAGCCGTGACGAGGACGGCAGCTATGAGACCAGAGCAGACCTTCGCGCATCGGACAGCGAACGGCGGCAACAAGCCCAAAGTCCCGGATGCTTCGCTTTAATCAGATTGCTGCAAAGCAAAGAAAAGCCACGTTGGAACCAACCAAACAGTCGCAATTTAGACGTTGCCTGAAATCGTAGGATGGTCGATCCGCCCAACCGTTTTGGCCGGAGAATTTGAAGTATTTTCGAAGCCCTTGCTCGCCCCAAAAAGTGCAGACTAGTGGGCTCTATTTGACCCGCTGACTTGGGATTCATCCACTGTTAAGCCTGCCCGGTCGGGCAGTGCTAAATTGTACTGAAGGGGAGTCGATTGCGAGATTAGTTGTCCGTGCCGGAACACGGCAAGCCGATGCGCGCGCAGGCGGATGGCTTCGATCCTGTCTTTCGCCTGGAGTATCACGAAATTCGCATCGCATCCTTTGGACAGGCCATACCCTTCCAGGCCCATGATCTTAGCTGAATTGCCGGTGATCGCGTCAAAGCACCAGTCCATATCCGCGCGGCTCGACAATTGCCCGACATGTAGCCCCATGAACGCCACGTCCAGCATGTCCGCCTTACCCAAGGAATACCACGGGTCCATCACACAGTCAGAGCCGAAACCAACCATGACCCCGGCATCGCGCAGCTCGCGCACGCGGGTTTGGCCGCGCCGTTTGGGATACGTGTCGTGACGGCCCTGCAACATGATGTTGATCAGCGGGTTGGGGATCGCGTGAACACCGGCTTCAACCATCAGCGGGATCAGCTTGGAGACATAGTAGTTGTCCATGGAGTGCATCGAGGTCAGATGCGATCCCGCAACGCGGCCCTGCAGCCCAAGGCGTTGCGTTTCATAGGCCAGCGATTCGATATGGCGGCTGTGGGGGTCATCGCTTTCGTCGCAATGCATGTCGACCATCAGTCCGCGTTTTTCGGCGATTTCACACAACATGCGTACGCTTTCGGCGCCATCCGTCATGGTGCGTTCGAAATGTGGGATGCCGCCCACCACATCCACGCCCATATCGAGCGCACGCACCGTATTGTTCATCGCTGCGGGATCGCGCAGAACGCCGTCTTGCGGAAACGCCACGAGTTGCAGGTCGAGGTAGTTTTTGACCTTTTCGCGCACCTCAAGCAGCGCTTGCACGCCCTTCAATTCGTCATCGCAGGTATCCACATGGCTGCGGATTGCACCGATACCTTTGGCAACCGCCAGATCGCAATAACGCATTGCGCGTTCGACGATATCATCGACAGATTGGATCGGTTTCAACTCACCCCACAGCGCAATGCCTTCGAGCAGTGTGCCAGACACATTCATGCGTGGCGTGCCCAGTGACAGCGTCGCGTCCATGTGAAAATGCGGATCGACAAAAGGTGGGGACACAAGGTTGCCGCCTGCATCCATTGTCTCTTTCGCCTCGGCCGTGATCCCCGCCTCTACTGCGGCGATTTTGCCATCCTTACAGGCGATATCGACACCGGATTGTCCGTCACTCGTAGTCGCGTTTTTGACGATCAGATCGAACATGGAATCCCCCGTTTGCGTTGCATCAACGTTGCCCTTTGAACCAAGGTGTCAACAAGGCGCGTGGATAGTCTGCAGATCGCGCCGCGATGACAAGAGCGATGATGGACAGAATATAAGGTGCCATCAGGAAAACTTGCCCTGGGACCAAAGCGCCCATTTCAGTTTGCAACCGCACTTGCAGCGCGTCGAAAGCGCCAAATAACAGTGCACCCAGCAGGGCCTTGCCCGGTCGCCAGCTGGCAAAGATCACCAGCGCAATGCAAACCCAACCGCGCCCGTTGACCATGCCGAAGAAGAAGGCGTCAAAAGCGCTCATCGTCAGGAACGCGCCCCCAAGCGCCATCAAGGCGGACCCAGCTACAATCGCACCCATACGCAGGCCATAGACGGACAAACCTTGCGCATCCACACTGTCGGGATTGTCACCCACCGCCTTGATCGCCACGCCAAGCGCGGTGCGATTCATCACATACCAGACCAGTGCAACCATCAGCAACGCGAGCCATGTCAGCGCAGTTTGCTGGAACAGGACCGGGCCAAAGAAGGGCAGGTCAGACACGATAGGGATATCCAGCGCGCGAAACGGTTCGATGCGCGGCGGCGAAGACACGTCGGGCAACGCGGTCCGATAGGTGTAGTAACTGACCGAGGTCGCAAACAGCGTAATCCCAAGGCCCGAGACGTGTTGGGAAAGGCCCAGAGGCACCGTCAGGATGGCATGCAATAGCCCAAAGAACGCGCCAGCCAACGCCGCGACCAAGACACCGCCCCAAAGTCCAGTACCAAGCCAGACGGCCATCCATCCGCACATCGCGCCGACGACAAAAATACCTTCGATACCTAGATTCAAAACACCAGCACGCTCGCAAATCAGCGCGCCGAGCACGCCAAATATCAGGGGCGTGGCGATGCGCAATGACGCCGCCCAGAAGCTCTCAGTCATCAGAATGTTCAAAAGGTCCATCATGCTTTGGCCCCTTTGGTGCGCAAGATGCGGTACTTGGCCAGAAACCCACCGACCAAAACACAGAGCAGCGACATGGAAACAACCAGATCGGCAAGGAAAGACGACACGCCCATGGCGCGGCTCATACTGTCAGCACCGACGAAGACTGACGCGATGAAGAGGGCCGCGATGACAACACCAACTGGCGACAAGCCCGCCAACATCGCAACGACGATTCCTGTGTAGCCAAACCCGGGGGAAAGATCAGCCGTCAGATAACCCTTTAGCCCGGCCACTTCGGACACACCGGCGAGCCCTGCCAGCGCGCCAGAGATCGCTGCCACGCCAAACAGGGAGCGGCGCACATTGATGCCTGCGTGCCGGGCTGCAGCGGCATTTTCACCAACCGCCCGCAGTTTGAACCCCCAGACGGACCGCGCCAGCATGAACTGCGCAATGGCTGCCAGAACAAGGGCAAGGATCAGCCCTGAATGCACCCGCATTCTGTCCATAAGTGGCGGTAGCATGCCCTGGTCCAATACCGGTGCTGATTGCGGCCAACCCAACCCCATTGGGTCTTGTAGTGGGCCTTCGAGCATCATCTGAAGAAAGATCAGAATGATGAAGTTTAGCAGTAAGGTGGTCACAACCTCATCGGCGCCAAAGCGTACTTTCAGATAGGTTGGGGCCATCATGCCCGCAGCCCCGGCGGCTGCGCCCAGGACTATGATCAGCGGTAACAGCAGGATGCCAGAGATGTCGAGCAACCCTGACCCAATTGCGACCGCTGCCATAGCGCCGAGATAAAGCTGTCCTTCGGCGCCGATATTCCAAAGCTTGGCGCGAAAAGCCAAAGCGGCGGCCAGCCCGGTGAATATCAACGGCGTTGCGCGCGTCAGCATTTCGGACACGGCAAAGACAGATCCAAAAACACCTTTGATCATCTCGCCGTAGGCGGTGATCGGGTTTGCCCCGGCGGCCAGCAATGGAATGGCCGCCAAGGCGAGTGAGATAACAGCCGAAAGGATAGGAATACCAAAGGCAAACGCACGAGACGGGTTTTCGCGCGGCTCAATGCGTATCATGCCGGTTCCCCCGCCATGATAAGGCCGATTTGCTCACGATCATGGCTGATGGCCTCAACAAGATTTCCATCGCGGATCACCACGATCCGGTCAGCAAGGCCCAGAATCTCGTCTAGATCTTCTGAGATCAGAACAACTCCTGCACCGCGCTCGCGGGCCTCCAGCAAGCGCCGACCGACCTCTGCCGCAGCGCCCATATCAAGGCCGCGTGTGGGTTGGTTCGCGAGGATAAGCCGGGGTGAGCGTTCAAAAACACGTGCCAGGATCAGCTTTTGAATATTCCCGCCTGACAGTAATCTGGATGCGGCGGTCACGCCGGGGCCGCGTACGTCATAGGCTTTGGCAAGCTTTTCGGCATTGGCCTGAATGGCGTCACGCTTTAGCAATCCTCGTGATTGAATGGCAGGATCATCAAGCCGTTCGATCACCATATTTTCCGCAACACTCATCGCACCAACGATACCTTCGTGATGACGGTCTTCGGGGATGCGCCCAATACCCGCCTTCACCATCGTGCCCGGGCTTGGTTTTGGTACGTCCTGCTCATCCACCGTGATCGTCCCAGCGCTTGGTTGTGCGAGCCCAGAAATCACATTGGCGAGCCCGCTTTGCCCATTACCGGAGATGCCGGCGATGCCCAGAATTTCGTGGGCGTTTACAGTTAAATTGACGCTTTTGAGCGTATCGCGCTTGGCGCGCCCTTCGACCGATACGTTCGACAGTTTCAACACCGGAGCGCCGGGAGCCATTTCTGTGCGCGCGACCTTGGGTGTATCCGCCCCTACCATCATGCGCGCGATAACTTTTTCATCAGCATCCGCTGTGGCCATCTCTCCTACTTTCTTGCCGTGGCGCAGAACGGCGATGCGGTCGGAAAAGGCGAGAACCTCGCGCAGTTTGTGGCTGATGAAAATCACGGACAGGCCGTCTTTTGTCATCGCCTTGATATTGTCGAACAGAGTGTCAGCCTCTTGCGGGGTCAGAACCGCCGTGGGTTCATCAAGTACAAGAATACGGGCATCGCGATAGAGCGCTTTGAGGATCTCAACCCGCTGACGTTCGCCAACGGACAGACGGCCCACCGGAACATTAAGCGGCGCGCTCAATCCACTGCGCTCGATAATGCCTTCGATCTTGGTTTTTGCACGGTTGCGATTGCGCCGGAAGCTGCGCAGCGGTTCAGACCCGAGAGTGATATTGTCGAGCGCGTTGATGTTTTCAGCCAGCGCAAAATGCTGGTGCACCATGCCGACCCCTGCGGCTAGCGCGGCTTGGGGGTGGCCCAAAGGCAAGGGATGCAATGTGCCGTTTTCATCGGCAACTTCGACGGTACCTGAATCCGGCAAATAATGCCCGAACAGCATATTCATCAGCGTGGTTTTGCCCGCGCCGTTTTCACCCAAAAGCGCCAGCACTTCACCTTTTTCAAGGGTCAGGCTGACATCGTCATTTGCAACCACCGAGCCGAAGCGTTTGCTGAGCCCAGTGAGCCTGAGAGCCGTGGATTGTGTCATGAAAAGGTTGGGCTGGCGCTGACGCCAGCCCATGTGTCTCTAATTGTCAGATACAGGGCGCGCGTCGTTCACGTTGACGCGGAACAGGCCACCCAAAATCTCGGCTTCACGCTCTTTGACCGAAGCTGCGGTTTCTGCCGCGACAAGGCTTTCGTCCATCACCAGCGATCCACCGCCATACGCCATAAAGCTGTACTGGCCATAGTCCGACGCCTCGAAAGTGCCACCCGAAACGTTTGCCACGGCTTTGTCGATGGTCGCTTCCATGTGCCACAAGGCAGAGGCCATGATGGTTCCGGGATAATCACCGGAGGTATCGATCACATTGCCGATGGCCTTCACGCCGCGCTCAACCGCTGCGTCAGACACGCCAAAACGCTCCGCATACATCACGTCTGCGCCTGCATCCATCATCGCAAATGCGCTTTCTTTGGCTTTCGGCGGATCGTACCAGCTATCGATGAAGTTCACCATGAACTTGACGTCCGGGTTCACTTCGCGCGCGCCATCCATGAAGGCATGCATCAAGCGGTTCACTTCGGGGATCGCATATCCGCCAACCATCCCAATCAGGTTTGACTCGGTCGCCGCACCGGCAACCATGCCTGACAGATAGGATGGTTCGTGAATCCAGTTGTCAAAGACGGAAAAATTCGGCGCAACCGGACCAAATGACGAGCCCATAAGGAACGCCGTCTCGGGGTAATCCGTCGCCACTTTGCGCGCAGCGCGCTCAAGTCCGAACACTTCACCCACAATCAATTGTTGGCCTTGCTCGGCATATTCGCGCATCACACGTTCATAATCGGTGTTGGCGACATTTTCCGAAAACACATATTCGATATCGCCGCGCTCTGCAGCGGTATTCAGCGCCTTGTGAATGCGGCTGATCCACTGCTGTTCAACGGGCAATGTATAGATCGCCGCAACCTTAACCTTTTCTGCAGCAGCCGCCCCGGCGGCCAAAAGGGTCGATCCCGCGACCATGGCGGCGAGCAGCGCCCTTTTTGTTAGCGATATTCTTGACATGTCATCCTCTCCTGTTCGGCATTTTGTATGTTGATTTATTCACGGTATTCGTCGCCCCGGTTGCTTGGCGCAGCGTCTTTGCATCCCGTCAGTGCTCGCCATTGCGGGTAAATTTTATGTTCGTTGGCAGTGTCTTCAGCCCCCATCCCAATGCCAGACGCTTGAATGCTGAAAAGATTCAGCTGCCCGGTCAAGAATTTTCTGCACGATCGTGCAGAAAGCTTCCAAAACAACATGGATTTGTTAGTTTGATAGGCATCGGATGTTCAATTCGGACCTTTCTCGGCCCGACGTAGCGCTCAAAGGATTGAAACAGCGTGAACAAGCAAAGCGGCGGAATACAGATACGTCATCGCGAAGAAACAAGGGCGCAAATTCAGCAGGCTGCTGAACGCGTCTTTGCCGACTATGGTTATGTTGGTGCGTCATTCAGCCGGATTGCCGCTGAAGCTGGTCTGCCGAAGTCCAACATCGTCTATTACTATCAGACCAAGGAAAAACTGTATCGGAATGTGGTCGAGAACATCTTTAATGTTTGGCGTGAAGCTGCGGATGTCCTGTCGCCGGAACGCGATCCGATAGCAGCTTTGGGAGACTACATCGAAACCAAGCTGGAACTGGCCCGAACGCGCCCCTATGGCTCCAAGGTCTGGGCAAACGAGATCATCCAGCGTGCGCCCGTCGTACAAGACTACTTGGAAGGCGAACTGCGCCAATGGACCGATGATCGGATAGAGGTGATCGAATACTGGATCGCCCAAAAGCAGATCAGACCCGTCAGCGCACGGCACTTGCTTTATGCAATCTGGGCAACCACACAGCACTACGCTGATTTCAAACACCAGATCAGAACACTGAATGACGATCTGGAGCTGACAAATCAGCAATGGGAAGATACGAAGCGCTCGCTTCGAGATATCTTGCTGGAAGGCGTAAAACTCTGATCTGGGCGACATCTTCAAATTGGCGGTTCGGGTGATCGCGCCTGTTAAGAAGGGGGCTCGTTCAGTCGAACAGAAACGTACCCCAATATCAGTTTGGAAAAGTAGCCCTGGTCGAATGCTATAGGCTGGCATCTTAGCAGCCGTTGAAAATGTCCGATTTACGCGCCAAGGGCACTTCTGTCTTTGGTCTAATAGCCTCCAAAAGGAGACCTTGGTATGGCCACGCTCAACGTCGGCATCGTCCCGCGATCTGTAAGTTCGACCAGCGTTAAATTATGCGCCTGCAGCGAATGTCCGGTAAGCGGGCTGCGACCCCGGCATCTTGAAGGTAATTCGAAGGTCCGGAAAGGGCCCTTCGTTGCAGAGCGGCACAAGTTGCACAGGTGGATGTCCGCTTTCGAGGCAATCAGCCCCATCAAGACAGTCTCATCCCTAATTCCATTAGTCACCTAGCCCAAGCAGAGTAAAATGAACCATATCTACGGGGCGGTTAAGCTGAGCGAAATAATGTAATCATTTCAATGACGGTTCCCGCTTGTTGTAGCAGGAAAATCAAGTGCCAGATACCGACGATACACTGATTTGGATCGACGAATACGACCCTCCTTACGTCCGAATTACCTGGAGCTGTTTTCCATGGCAAAACCAAACGCAAGTTAGTCGTCGGGTGGAAAGGCCGGCCCAGAGATACGTACGCGGCTGGCACTGCCAATGGTGTGAGGAACTCATGCCGGTTTGGAAAAGGATTGACGCACGGTACTGTGTGAAACCAGCGGCAAGACGAAGTCGTGAAGACCGGCATGTATGCGTTTGCTCAAAAGCCTAACGGGGGACAAAAAAGGGGACCTGTCCCACGCAAACTGTCGTAAAAAATTGAAATTGAAGGGAATAAGAAAATTAATTGGTGCCCAGGAGAGGACTCGAACCTCCACGTCCATACGGACACTAGCACCTGAAGCTAGCGCGTCTACCAATTCCGCCACCTGGGCCGGTGTCGTGGAGGCGGGGAATACGCCCGACGACAAAAGCTGTCAACGCTGAATCTCGATTGCAAAAGCGCCTTGTCGCTCAGGGACACCGGCGGTACACCAAGGCTGGATCAAACAAGGGCGCAGGCCATGGCAAAGTTGGTTACCATCTACGGCGGTTCAGGATTTGTAGGGCGGTATGTCGCCCAGCGAATGGCGCGGCGTGGCTGGCGCGTTCGGGTTGCGGTACGCCGCCCCAACGAAGCCATGTTCGTCAAACCATACGGGGTCGTCGGACAGGTTGAGCCGGTCCTTTGCAACATCCGCGACGATGCCAGTGTTCGCGAAGTGATGATGGGTGCCGACGCCGTTGTGAACTGCGTTGGTATTCTGGAAGAAAGCGGAAAAAACAAATTCGACGCCGTGCAACATGAAGGCGCCGAACGGATTGCAAAGATTGCGAAAGAGCTTGGTGTTGAGACTCTGGTCCATGTCTCTGCCATTGGGGCGAACCAAAACTCTGATAGCAAGTATGCGAAGAGCAAAGGACTGGGAGAAGCTGGCGTTCTGGATGCATTTCCCAGTGCCACGATTGTTAGGCCATCAATTGTCTTCGGCCCTGAAGATCAGTTCTTCAATCGATTTGCTGCCATGGCTCGGATGTCGCCGGTCATCCCGTTGTTCGGAGCAGACACCAAATTTCAGCCGGTCTATGTCGACGACGTAGCCCATGCTGTTGAGCAGGCCGCGACCGGCGAAGCCGCATCTGGCATCTACGAGCTTGGTGGGCCCGAAACGATGTCGTTCCGCGAACTGATCGAGCACATGCTTTCAACAGTACGGCGACGCCGTCTGGTCTTGGGGCTTCCGCTGTGGCTTGGACGTTTTATGGGGCACATATTTGATTTCTTCGGAATGATTTCCGGCGGTCTGCTTCCGCAGCCACTGACACACGATCAGGCTGTTCAGCTTGCGAACGACAACGTCGTTTCTGATGGCGCCATGACATTTGAAGATCTGGGAATTCGCCCGATTGAAATGGATACAATTTTGCCATCCTACCTGTGGCAGTTCCGTCCATCCGGGCAGTATTCAGACATCAAAGAAAGCGCTAAGAAGCTCAAAGGTTAAGTGTAAGCGATCCATAGCAGGATCAAACCGAGCCCGACGCGGTAGATCACGTATGGCGTGAAACTGACTGACCTTAAGAGCCGCATCATCAACGCAAGCGCCGCAAAAGCGGCCAGAAATGCAAACACTGCCGCAATTCCGGCGTCACGCGCAGCCGCCGCATCCATTGCGAACAGCGCTTCGAAGCCAAGTAAAGCACCGCTTGCCAAGATCGTCGGGATCGACATCAGCATCGCAAGTCGCGCCGCGTCCTCACGTGCATAGCCAAGCTTACGGGCAGCTGTGATTGTAATGCCTGATCGCGAAGTGCCTGGGATTAACGCAAGTACTTGCGCCAAACCCATAAGTCCCGCGTCCTTTAGGCTCCACTCGCTCGACAGCTTTTTCGTCGGGGCACGGTCGGCCCAATAGAGTACCAAGCCGAAAATCAAAGTCGCCCAACCCACGATCGCAACAGACCGCAAGGCCTCGTCGAAACCAGAAATTTTCAAAAGTAGACCGGCGATGACGACAGGAATTGTCGCCACGATTAGGCACAGCGCGAGCCAGGCATTCTGATCATCGACTTGGCGACGCAAAACTTTGGGCACGCCCAGAGCGGCGCGCCGGACATCGGACCAGAAATAAAGAATGACAGCGCCCAAGGTGCCAACATGAACGGCGACATCGATCAGCAATCCTTGGTCCTCGAGGCCAGTGAGATTCGGCAAGAGAACAAGGTGGCCAGAGGATGAAATCGGCAAAAACTCGGTAATGCCCTGAACGACGGCCACAAGTATCAAGTGAAGGATGGGCATGAAGCGTGTGCCTGCTGTTTGCTTAGCTCAATACTAAACTATTGAGAATAATTCAAAAGATTCAATTTAATTCCGAATCGGACCTAAATAATCTTACGCCTAGCACAAATTTGCCTCGCTGAATCTAAGTTTCGCAAAAATAGGTCAGTTATTTTGACTTTTCTTTTGTTTGCCAGTCCATTAACAGGACGGTCTGGGACGAAGATTAGGAATCAAGATGGCCGAGAACCCGATGCTGAAGTTTGTGTCGATTGAGCGTGATATGCCTGAGAAGCGGAACGCTGAAAAACGCAAGGAAGACTTCCACGAGATCTATGCCGAATACGCCGACGCGAAAGCCAAAGAGCAGGCTAGCAGGTGTAGCCAATGCGGCGTGCCTTATTGCCAATCGCACTGCCCTCTTCACAACAATATTCCAGACTGGTTGAAGCTGACTGCGGAAGGTCGCCTGCAAGAAGCTTACGAGATCAGTCAGGCGACTAATACGTTCCCGGAAATCTGTGGCCGCATCTGTCCGCAGGATCGTCTGTGTGAAGGCAATTGCGTGATCGAACAATCCGGCCACGGTACCGTCACGATCGGTTCTGTTGAGAAGTACATCACCGACACCGCTTGGGAAAAAGGCTGGGTGCAGCCTTTGACTCCGATCACGGAACGTTCTGAATCCGTAGGAATTATTGGAGCAGGCCCCGGAGGATTGGCGGCCGCGGATCGGCTACGCCGCGCTGGCGTACAAGTCACTATTTATGATCGTTACGACCGCGCAGGTGGATTGCTGACTTATGGCATCCCGGGCTTCAAGCTTGAGAAAGATGTGGTCATGCGCCGCAACAAGCTGCTCGAAGATGGTGGTGTTGAATTCGTGCTGAATTGTGATGTTGGCGTGGCTATCGGCTTCGACGACATTCGCGCCAAGCACGACGCTGTGATGATCGCGACGGGCGTTTACAAGTCTCGTGACTTGAATGCTCCAGGCGTTGGAGCCGGCGGCATTGTGAAGGCCATCGACTATCTAACTGCTTCAAATCGCAAGTCATTTGGTGACGATGTGCCAGTGTTCGACAGCGGCGAGCTGAATGCCGAGGGCAAACGAGTTGTCGTCATCGGCGGCGGTGACACCGCGATGGACTGCGTACGGACAGCGATCCGGCAGGGTGCAGAGAGTGTGAAGTGCCTGTACCGCCGAGACCGTGCAAACATGCCGGGGTCTCAACGAGAGGTTTCGAACGCCGAGGAAGAGGGTGTAGAATTCGTTTGGCTTTCGGCCCCCAACGGTTTCGTTGGCGACACTGTTTCCGGAGTGAAAGTCCAGAAAATGCGCCTTGGTGCTCCCGACGTGACGGGCCGCCAAGTCCCTGAATTGATTGAGGGTTCCGATTACACCGAGGACGCTGATCTGGTGATCAAAGCACTTGGTTTCGAGCCTGAAGACCTGCCAAAGCTGTGGGATACCGACGGCTTGGAGGTCACCCGCTGGGGGACCGTCAAGGCTGACTTCCATACGCATGCGACGACACTGGATGGCGTCTATGCAGTCGGCGATATCGTGCGCGGCGCGTCGTTGGTTGTTTGGGCTATTCGTGACGGACGCGAAGCAGCAGATGCAATTTTGGAGCGGTTCGCCACATCGGCCATCGCGGCGGAGTAACGATTTATCAATCCGTCCGAGCGCCGGTTTTGTGCACATTTGTACATCTGAAAAATCGCGAATGTGGCGATTTGTACATGTCACCGAACGGTCGCTTTTGGCGAAAGTGAAAGAAATATGAATGGGTCAGCAAAAATGACTCATTGGACAGTGGAGACCCAACAGGGTGGCAGAAGAGAGAATTGGCAGATGTCTTTGCGGTGCGGTGGAAATCCGCGCGTTCGGCTTGTCCGATACAATCTCGGCATGCCACTGCGAGATGTGCACGCGCTGGAGCGGTGGTGTTCAGATGGGCATCGAGGCTCCGGAAGGTGGCGTAACAATCAGCGGACCGGTCAAGACGTACATGTCATCAAGTTTCGCTGAACGCGCCTGGTGCGACATTTGCGGGTCGGCGCTGTGGCTGCGCAATGTCGCGGGTCACGACGTTGGATCTTACGAATTGGTGCCCGGACTGTTCGACAATGCGGGCGACGCAAAACTCAAGCGCATTGTCTATGCCGACTGCGCGCCTGCCGGGTTTGCTTTGGCTGGCGACGTTCAGCGCATTTCGAAAGCTGACTATGAGAAGGAGTTCGACCATGTCTGAACGCCGGACCGGAAAGTGCCTGTGCGGGGCCGTGAGCTTTGAAGCGGACGTCGAACTTGGGATTCAAGCGTGTCACTGCTCTCAGTGCCAACGTTGGACCGGCGGCGGGCCACTTTTCGCCGCCCGTGTTCGGAACATGGAAATGGACGGCGCGGAGTTCGCCGAGGCCTATCTGCACAGCGAGTGGGGTGAACGCGCGGTCTGTAAGACGTGCGGTTCGACGCTGTATTGGAAAATGCAGGGCAAGAACATCGCGTTTATGGCCGCCGGACTTCTGGACGACCAATCGGGGCTGAAAGTAACGGAAGAAATATTCATCGACTACCGACCCGATTGGATGCCGGCCTTTGAGGGCGCCAATCAGTCCACCGAAGCCGAGCTGCAGGCCAAACTGGCCGCATATCTGGAATCTCAGAAATCATGACTGAAGCGCAGCTGGATATCAGGCCTGTGCAGGATGACGACGGGTTGCGTGTATGGTCACACGAAGGCCAAGGCGACGACTTGGTTGTCGCATTTTCGGGCATCGGCCCGAGCCCGAAGCAATTGCCGGGCCTTGAGTTTGCCTCAACAGCCGCTGGCGCCGGCCAAAATCACGCGCTGTTCATTGCTGATCCTCAGCGCAGCTGGCTGAACGCCCCCGGGCTGTTGGAACGCATCGTCGAAACGGTCCGCGCAGAGATTGACGCACGCGCCCCGCGGCGGGTCATGACATTGGGTCATTCGATGGGTGGCTTCATGGCCATGGTGCTGCCCGGATTCGTAAAGGTTGATGCTGCCCTTGCGCTGTCGCCGCAGATTTCCGTCGATCCAACCATCGTTCCCGACGAGATGCGTTGGGCCAAATATCGAAATGGTATTTCAGAATACCGGGTCAAAACCGCGCTTGAGCACATCAATCCTGAGACGTCCTATGTCACGGTGTTTGGGCTTTTGGGCCCAGACGTCGTTCAGCGCGCCATCCTGAATGCGCCGCGAAATATCCTGACGATTCTTATGCCGCGAACCCACCACAACACCGCTGCAAAACTGCGGAATCAGGGGTCGCTGGCTGATCTGACCAATCTTGTTCTGGCGGGGAAAATCCGTCGGGCCAAACAACTTCTTGCAGAACGCCACGATGCGACTTCGTTTCGCGGTGCTTCAACAGACCTTGCACACTCGTAACCTTGAAAGGCAATGAGATGACCAAATTTGATGCTGAATGGGCCGCCGAAGAAAAAGCCCGCCGCGCCTGGATGGCCGAGCATTCGCTGTACAAGGATGACGACGAGCACGCATCCTGTGGCGTTGGTCTGGTTGTCTCGATCGACGGAAGCCGTTCGCGGAAGGTCGTCGAAAACGGCATCGATGCATTGAAAGCGGTGTGGCACCGTGGAGCAGTTGATGCCGACGGCAAAACCGGCGACGGCGCAGGCATCCATGTGCAGATCCCGGTTCCGTTCTTCTATGATCAGGTGCAGCGCACCGGACACGAGCCGCGCGAAGGCGAGATGCTGGCTGTTGGTCAGGTCTTCCTGCCACGCACCGACTTTGGGGCCCAGGAAACCTGCCGGACCATCGTCGAAACCGAAGTGCTGCGCATGGGGTATTACATCTATGGCTGGCGGCATGTTCCGGTGAATATTTCGGTTCTTGGCGACAAGGCGAATGCGACCCGGCCCGAGATCGAACAGATCCTGATTTCCAACGCCAAGGGTGTCGACGAAGAAACGTTCGAGCGTGAGCTTTATGTGATCCGCCGACGGATCGAGAAGGCCGCTGCCGCTGCAATGGTGCCTGATCTGTACCTGTGCAGCCTGTCGTGCCGGTCGATCATCTACAAAGGGATGATGCTGGCCGAGCAGGTTGCAGAGTTTTATCCGGACCTGAAAGACGAACGTTTTGAAAGCGCCTTTGCGATCTATCACCAGCGCTATTCGACCAACACTTTCCCACAGTGGTGGCTGGCTCAGCCGTTCCGCATGTTGGCCCACAATGGCGAGATCAACACGCTAAAGGGCAACGTGAACTGGATGAAGAGCCATGAAATCCGGATGGCGTCGGCGACCTTTGGTGACACGGCAGAAGACATCAAGCCGATCATTGCAAACGGAGCGTCGGATTCGGCCGCATTGGACTCGGTGTTTGAAGTTCTGGTCCGAGCCGGTCGATCCGCGCCAATGGCGAAAACCATGTTGGTACCGGAAAGCTGGTCGAAGCAAGCAACCGAATTGCCACAAGCGTGGCGCGACATGTACTCGTACTGCAACGCCGTCATGGAACCCTGGGACGGACCGGCTGCTTTGGCGATGACTGATGGCCGCTGGGTTTGCGCGGGTCTTGACCGGAACGGCCTGCGCCCAATGCGGTACACCATCACAGGCGACGGGCTGTTGATTGCAGGTTCAGAGACCGGAATGGTTCCCGTGGATGAGGCGACCGTTGTTGAGAAAGGCGCGCTTGGCCCCGGACAGATGATCGCTGTCGATATGGAAGATCGCAAAGTCTATGGC
>JAPPOI010000194.1 GCA_028818055.1 Boseongicola sp. | reverse complement strand
AAGAATTCCAGGCCGCGCTTAATGTGGAGATGTCGGCGGCAGATACGGAAGTCATTCGAAACTCGTCTTGCCCGAATTGCGGCGCGCAGATTGAGTTTGACGAGAACGTGCACTCGACCGAATGCCCGTATTGTGCCACGCCAGTCGTCGTCGACACCGGTGAAAATCGCCAGATCAAACCACGTGCCGTTTTGCCCTTTTATCTGGATGAAAGCGCCGCCCGAGTTGCCATGGTCAATTGGCTTGGCAGCTTGTGGTTTGCACCCAGCGGCCTGACGGAATACGCCCGAAAAGGTCGAAAACTAAGCGGCGTCTATACGCCATGCTGGACCTTCGATGCAGACACTAAAAGCCGATATGACGGCCAGCGCGGAACAGTTTATTCTGAATCGAGACGCGTGCGACGCAACGGCAAAATGGAAACGATCCAAGTACAGAAAGTGCGCTGGCGGAGAGTTTCAGGCCGGGTTGCAAGGTACTTTGATGACGTTCTGGTTCTTGCCTCGACTGCGCTTCCCGAGAAATTCCGAGGTGCGACAGCGCATTGGGACCTGACGGCTTTGGAACCGTATCAGCCAGAGTATCTCGCTGGGTTTCGGGCTGAGGCGTACACGGTTGAATTACAGGACGCATTCGTCGAAGCCCGCGGTATCATGGATCGCCAGATCAGGCGCGACATCAAGTTCGACATCGGCGGCGATCGTCAACGCATCGATCATGTAGAGACTCAGATCAGCGACGTGACGTTCAAGCACATCCTCGTTCCAGTTTGGCTTGCCGCGTATCGATATCGCGGAAAGTCATTTCGCTTCGTCGTCAACGGACAAACAGGTCAAGTCGCCGGCGAACGCCCCTGGTCGCCATGGAAAATTGCGATCGCAGTGATCATCGCGGCGATATTGGCAGGCATTATGGGTTATCTATACGCTAGTGGCGCTTAGCCAGCATTGCTGCTTGCGCTAACAGGGGCGCAACATTAGACCTTCGGTCAAAATTTAAATGGGGACGGACAAGATGATCCTTTGCGCTGGCGAAGCCTTGATCGATATGTTGCCGCGATCAACGACCGACGGCGAAAACGCGTTCGCGCCTTACGCTGGCGGCGCTGTGTTCAACACCAGCATCGCCCTTGGCCGCTTGGGCTGTCCGGTTGGGTTGTTCACAGGGCTATCCAAAGATCTGTTTGGCGACGTCTTGGTCGAAACTCTTGCGGCATCAAACGTTGATAGTTCACTCGCAGCGCGGTCAGATCGACCGACGACTCTAGCCTTTGTGAAGCTCGTCGATGGTCAAGCCAGTTACGCTTTTTATGACGAAAACACCGCCGGACGGATGTTAACCGAGGCAGATTTGCCGAGCCTTGATCAATCCGATGTGACTGCACTTTTCTTTGGGGGCATTTCACTGGTTGTTGAGCCATGTGCCGAAGCCTACGCGGCGCTTTGTGAGCGCGAGTCAAACTCACGCGTCATTATGATGGACCCCAATGTGCGTCAGGGATTTATTACAGATGAAGCCGCTTACCGTGCGCGCCTCGACCGAATGTTAGGCTGCTGCGATATTGTGAAAGTGTCCGACGAGGATCTGGCGTGGATCGTTGGAAACGACGACTTGGATGCAGCCGTTGATAGCCTTTTGAACAAAGGCGTCTCTCTGGTTTGCCTGACCGAAGGGGCAGACGGTGCGACGGCCCGCACCAAAGAATTCGGGGTCAAAGTTGTCGCCCATAAAGTGGAGGTCGTTGATACAGTAGGTGCTGGCGATACCTTCAATGCAGGCGTTTTGGCGGGACTCCAAGACGCCGGAGCACTGAGCAAAGACGGTTTGAGAACTTTGTCACCTGAAATTGCGAAGGCGGCACTAGAGCTGGGTGTTCAGGCGGCCGCAGTGACCGTAAGTCGTGCCGGAGCCAACCCTCCAACGCGAGACGAACTATCGTGAGAGCACTGGTTCAACGGGTATCCAGCGCCTCGGGCGAAGTTGACGGACGGACAATCGGGGAAATTGGGCCCGGCCTGTTGGTTTTGGTCTGTGCGATGGCAGGTGATCCTGAAAATGCCGGTGAAAAACTGGCGCAGAAAATATCCAAGCTTCGGATATTTCGCGATGACCAAGGGCGAATGAACCGATCCCTTGTGGACGTTGCGGGAAGCGCTCTGATTGTCAGTCAATTCACGCTGGCCGCAGATACATCACGTGGCAATCGACCCGGATTTTCGCAAGCCGCATCTCCGGACGAGGGCCGCGAAAAGTACGAGGAATTCATCGATATAGTGCGATCGCTTGGCATTAATGTTGAAACAGGCGAGTTTGGTGCGGACATGGCTGTATCACTGATCAATGACGGCCCCGTAACCATCTGGATGGACACGGAAATCTAGTTAAGTACAGCGCCGATCGCGCTCCAGGTACGATCCAGGACCCCCCGGTTTTGCGCGATAACTTTGCTCGCGTTTTCGATCTGAATTGCACGCTCGTCGAAGCTCGCCAGGCGCATCACTTGTTCAGACAGGGACTGTGCGGATGTCGCCAAAACGGCAGCGCCATTTTCGGTAAGTCCCTCAAATGTTTCCGAAAAATCGGATACCTCAGGCCCTGAGATAATGGCCGAGCCCAGTGCTGCCGCCTCATATGGGTTTTTGCCGCCACCGCCGTCTGCCGACAACGAGTGTCCGATAAAACTGACTGGAGCGAGCCGGTACCAAAGCCCCATCTCACCAATTGTGTCGGCAACATAGACTTTGGTCTTAGACGATATCGCGTCGCCATCGCTTCGGACCGCGACATCCGAAAGTATTGCACGTGCTTCGTTGATTAACTGATCCGCTCGATCCGGGTATCGTGGAGCAACGATCAAAAGGCTATCAGGTTGCTGTTTCAGGACCAGCTTATGAGCGGCAAGCACGTCGCCGTCTTCAGCAGGATGGGTTGCGGCAGCCAACCAAACAGGTCGATCCCCGATTTGTGCTTTCATCTCGTTCAGACTGGTCTGATCCGCAGGCAGCGGCCGAGCAACAGACTTTAAAGCCCCTTCGACATGAATTCGCTCAGACGGCGCTCCCAATTTTTCAAATTTGGCCCGACTGGCATCGTCTTGTAGCAACAAAGCATCAAACATCGAGAGTACGTCGCGCATCATTCCGCCAAGCTTCCGCCGGCTTTTGAAACTCTTATCGGACATTCGGCTATTCACCAGCACCATCGGTATATTGCGGCGGTGGGTTTCGAACATCAGCCGCGGCCAGAAATCCAGCTCGGCAAAGACTGCGACTGAAGGCTTCCAATGCTCGAGGAATGCTGTCGTGGCCGACCGCGTGTCTATCAGCAACATCGAGTGAACAACGCGTTCAGGAAGGCGTGCCGATTTGAGAGCAGTAATTGAGGTTACTGTTGACGTGGTCAGCACAACGCTTGCCGACTGCCTTTCTTCCAAAGCATGCTCGATCAGCGGAACGAGTGCGAGGCTTTCACCTACCGAAAGAGCATGAAACCAAAGCACTTCCCCCTCCGGTCGCGGAGCTGCCGGCACGCCAAGTTTCTCGGGAATACGCAAAGGGTTCTCTTTGCCTTTGGCAACCCGGTTGCGCAAGGTTCGTCGCCAAAGTGGTCCGGAAAACCTTGAAAACCCGAGGTAAATCCAAAGAAGCGGTGACATCGCCTCAGGCTGCACCGCGATTAAGCAAGCGAAGCATTGTGACCAATCCCGCTGGTGCATCATTGTCGACGACGAATGCTGCTGAGATCCGTTTGGCCTGAAGGACGGCCATCGCTTCGCCCACCAAATCATCCGGGGCCAAAGTAACCGATCCTCTTGTCATGATCTGTTCAATGGTCGTTTCATGCAGAGCCGTTTTCATTTTGGCATCGGCGTTCTCGGCAAGGTATCGGCGGATATCGCCGTCTGTTACCACACCCGCGAGTGAAGCGTCTTCGATTACTCCGACGATACCGAAGCCCCTTTCAGAAAGCACACTCAAGCCATCAAAAACCGAGGCGGATTTGTCTACCAACGGTAAGGCATCGCTTCCATGCATCACTTCGTTCACACGTTTAAGCGCGGCGCCAAGTGATCCGCCCGGGTGGAACCCGTGAAAGCTTTCGGCATCAAAACCCTTACTCTCAAGAAGCGCGATCGCCAGCGCGTCGCCCAGCGCCATTTGCACAAGCGTCGATGTCGTTGGTGCCAAATTATGCGGGCACGCTTCGCGAACCTGAGGAAGGATAAGAGAAAGATCGGCGGCTTCCGCGAGGGTCGAGCCAGCGTCGCCGCACATGGCAATCAACGGCACGGCACGCCGCTTGGCGTAACCGATAACGTCTGAAAGCTCTCTTGTCTCTCCAGACCAGCTAAGCGCCAGAACCGCATCGCCGGGCTGCACCATGCCTAGATCGCCGTGGCTGGCTTCCGATGGATGCAGGAAATAGGCTGGCGTACCCGTCGAGCTGAAGGTCGCCGCCAGCTTGGTTCCGACGTGTCCTGATTTCCCTAAGCCGGTAACGATCAGACGCCCTTCAAGATCAGCAACCATCTGCACGAACTTATCAATGTCGGCGCGCATGCCGGGCAAAGCGTTAGCAAGCGCCTGAAGTCCCTCGGCGTCTGTTGCCAATGCTCGCGTAACGGCGTCGAGATGCGACATGATCAGGCTGGCCCCCCAGATTTTGTGATGTCGTCAAGCGCCTTCAGCCGTTTCAATAGTGCCGGCATCTCGCTCAGGGCAACCATGTTTGGTCCGTCTGACGGCGAACGCGCGGGCTCTTCATGGGTTTCAATGAAAACACCTCCGACACCGACTGCAACGGCTGCGCGGGCGAGAGGTGGTACAAACTCTGCCTGACCTCCCGATGACGTGCCTTGCCCACCCGGAAGCTGCACAGAATGCGTGGCGTCAAACACGACCGGATACCCGGTTTGCGCCATGATGGGCAAAGACCGCATGTCACTGACAAGCATATTGTAGCCAAAGCTCGCACCACGTTCGGTCAACAAAATCTTTTTGTTTCCGGTGCTTTCGACCTTATCGACAATATTTTGGATATCCCAGGGTGCAAGAAACTGACCCTTTTTTACATTGACGGCAGATCCGGTTTCGCCCGCCGCTAAAAGCAGGTCTGTTTGACGGCACAAGACCGCCGGAATCTGCAAAATGTCGACGGCTTGCGATGTCGGGGAGCACTGCGAGACGTCGTGGACATCTGTCAGAACTGGACAACCAAACTCTTCCCCAATCTTGGATAGGATCGATAAACCTTCGTCCAATCCAACGCCTCGCTTGCCACTCAGGCTGGAGCGGTTGGCTTTGTCGAAGCTGGCTTTAAACACATATCCGATGCCGAGTTCAGACGTGATTGAAACCAAATTTTCAGCCAACATTCTGGCGTGATCCAAGCTTTCCAGCTGGCAAGGACCCGAAATAAGGGTCAGTGGGCCGTCGTTCGAAACTGTAATGTCTTTGACTGATACGGGGTTCATGCGATGCCCTCGCGCGTCATGATTTCTTCGATCAAAGCTACATCGGATGGATTGTTCAACTCCCAAAACGCGCGGCCTCGCGCTTCGACTTCAACGCACCTGATGGGAATGCCATTCTCCAGAAATCTCAGTTGTTCCAAACCTTCTCGTTTTTCCAACGGCCCCTCGGGAAGCGATACGTATTGCTCCAAGGCATCCGAACGATAGGCGTAACACCCGACATGGTGGAAAACCGACACCGCATCTGCAGGAGCGTTGTCGTAAAATGGAAGTACTTCCTTCGAAAAGTACAATGCATTCATGTTGCGATCGAACACGGCGGTTGTTGCTCCGACACGCCCTGCCTTTCGGTCTGCTCGCAAAGCTTCAACATGTTCAGCTTCGGTGCGCAAAACCGGGGTGGCCATCTTGACGTCTGGTGAGCCCGACAAGGACTTTATCAACGTTTCCACGTAATGTGGTGGCGTCAACGGTGCATCGCCTTGAAGATTTACAACTATTTCAGGAGAAACGCCCAACTTCGAAATTGCGTCTGCACAGCGCTCGGTGCCGTTTCGGCATTCGGACGACGTCATAACAATCTGGCCGCCAAATTCAGCCACGGCGTTGGCAATTCGGTCATCGTCGGTCGCGACGAACACTTCGTCGACACCTCCAACCTCGACTGCGGCGTCCCAACTTCTCTCGACAAGCGATTTCGTGACGCCAGTTGCGCCCTTTAGGCCCTGCAGTGGTTTACCGGGAAAACGCGACGACTGGTATCGCGCGGGGATGATAATGACGGTGTCCATGGCTCTGCCCGATGCTCTTACTCACCGGAGTATGCAATTACCGGGCGCGACGCAATCTAGTTGCCCGGCACAAGCACGATCTTCGGTGCTGCAACGACACCTGCTCTTATGTCCTGAAACGCATTTTGACCCTCAGAAAGACCGCGTAACTCGATCCAATCAAGGGAACCCAACCTGCCATCGACCATGGCCTCAACAGTCTCGCGGAAGTCCTTCTTGGTGTAGCAGTAACTACCCATGAACGTGACTTCTTGAAGCGTGAAGTAACGGACGTCCAGTCCGCCAGAACCGTCGCCCAATCCGATATGAACGATAACGCCGCCTGGTCGGACCTGTGCCGACGATGTTGCCCGGGTGGCATCGTAACCGACCGCATCCATGACAATATCATAGCCACCGTTTTCGCCCAAATCATCTGGCGCGACAGCATTCAGGCCCATTTTCGACAGATACTCACGCCGAGTTTCGTTGGATTCAACAACGACGACCTCAACGGTGCCCTGCGCCAACAACGCAAGTGCGGAACCTACGCCGATTGCACCCCCGCCAACAACAAGGGCGCGACTGGCTCCACCTAGAACACGGCGCCCGATCTTGGCAGCATGCCAACAAACGGCCAATGGCTCGGCAAGTGCAGCCTTCTCGAACGGCATATCTGCAGGAACTTCTACAAGATTGACGTCAGGCACCGTGATCCACTCGGCGAACGCCCCTTCACGCGGCGGCATAGACAGGAGCTGACGGTTTGGGCAGATGTTTTCGTTACCGGCCCGACAGTTCACACATGTGCCGCATGGCACCAACGGGTTGATGGTTACGCGCCGCCCATCTTCAGTGGTTCCCGCCCCTTCGTGACCAAGGATCAACGGCGCAGGCCGTCGATCATCGTGGCCAAGATAGGCGTGCATGTCAGAGCCACAAATCCCAACGTGCGAGATCTTCACAATCGTCTCACCCGGCCCTGCGACAGGGTCCGCCGCATCACGGTACTCCATGGCTTCTGGGCCGGTATAAACGAGTGCTTTCATGGGTTTAATCCGAAGCTGACAAATCGAAGTTTTCGCCAGGGAAGTACTTGGCGAGTCTGACGTCCGCGGTCCGTGCGTGCCCTTCCATGCCCTCAAGCCGAGAGATTCGAGCAGTCGCTTCGGCAATCGGTTTCGCACCATCCCGAGTTGCACGCTGCCAAGTTACGACCTTCATGTACTTGTGAACGCTAAGTCCGCCTGTGTATTTGGCTGCGCCTGACGTTGGCAAAACGTGGTTTGGACCACTGGCCTTGTCACCGAAGGCAACAGTTGTTTCTTCGCCAAGGAACAACGAACCGTAGCAGGTCAGGTTATCCAACCACCAATCAAGGTCCTGAGCCTGCACGGTCAAATGCTCAGGCGCGTATTCGTCGCTGGTCGCCGCCATTTCCTCACGATCCGAACAAAGCACGACATCCGCATAGTCTCGCCAAGCGGCAGTCGCATTGTCCCTGTTAACTTCTGGCAGATCATCAATGAGCCGCGGCACCAGGTCCAGTACTTTCTCGGCCAATGGTCGGTCGTTCGTGACCAGCCAAACGGGAGAATTATAGCCATGTTCGGCTTGGCCCACCAAATCGGAGGCCACGATTTCCGGATCGGCAGTCTCATCCGCAAGGATCAGGCTGTCCGTCGGGCCCGCGATCATGTCGATGCCGACGCGACCAAACAGAATGCGCTTGGCTTCCGCCACAAATTGGATTCCTGGGCCCACCAGCACATTAGCTTTCGGCAGATCAA
>JAPPOI010000002.1 GCA_028818055.1 Boseongicola sp. | reverse complement strand
TGCTACGACAACATCCCCTTCAAAATCTGGTGCCGACGCACGAAGCGAGGCCAGAAACAGTGCCGCCTCATAGGTCAATCGCCCGTCTTGGGCGACGATCAAAACAGTCGGTGATTTTGAATGTGCCATTACGCCGAAGGGATGCTCGTGTTCTTTTTCTCAACTATAGAAAGTTAAGAAGTCGCGGTGAAGCAGATTTGAACACAGCTTTGGTTCTCGACCGAGAAAAGCGCGGGTTTTTAGGATTCTCCGCCAGCGTAACCAAGTCCAACCAAAGCATCCCGGATCTCGTCCAAAATGGCCGGATCATCGATTGTTGCTGGCATTTTGTACTCGGCGCTATCGGCAATTTTGACCATCGTGCCGCGTAAGATTTTGCCGGATCGCGTTTTTGGCAACCGGTCAACGACAGCGGCTTGCTTGAACGCAGCGACTGGTCCGATTTTTTCCCGTACAAGCGAAACGCATTCGGATACGATTTCCTCACTTGGACGATTTGTACCGGCGTTGGTGCAAAGGAATCCCAGCGGTAGCTGACCTTTCAGCTGGTCAGTTACACCGATGACCGCGCATTCAGCGACGTCAGGATGGCTTGCCAAAACTTCTTCCATCGCACCGGTCGAAAGCCGGTGTCCAGCGACGTTAATGACATCGTCAGTACGCGCCATGATGTAAAGGTATCCATCTTCGTCGATGTATCCTGCGTCGCCGGTTTCATAGTATCCCGGAAATGCATTGAGATAGCTCGACTTAAACCGCTCCTCGGCATTCCAAAGTGTCGGCAGTGTCCCCGGCGGTAGTGGCAGCGGAGTGACAATTGCACCAAGTTCCCCAGCAGGGAGTTCGTTGCCTTCGTCATCCAGAATTTTCATGTCGTATCCCGGCATGGGAACAGCCGGGGACCCAAGTTTGACCGGCAACAATTCAATACCTACCGGGTTGGCGACTGCGGGGTAGCCCAGTTCTGTTTGCCACCAATGGTCGATGACAGGGACGCCAAGCTTTTCTTGCATCCACTCAATCGTATCCGGGTCCGCTCGCTCACCGGCCAGATAGATGACTTTCAAGCAAGAGAGATCATACTTCTTGATAAACTCGCCTTGTGGATCGTCGCGCTTCACGGCGCGGAACGCGGTTGGCGCGGTGAAGAAGCTCTTTACATCGTACTCCGAGATGATGCGCCAGAACGTGCCTGCATCCGGCGTACCAACGGGCTTGCCCTCGAAAACAATGGTGGTGTTTCCAGCAATCAAAGGCGCGTAGCAAATGTAGCTGTGGCCAACGACCCAGCCGACATCCGACGCCGCCCAAAACACGTCACCGGGATCGACGTTGTAGACGTTCTTCATCGTCCAGTTCAGCGCCACAAGATGGCCTGCGGTTGGCCGCACCACGCCCTTCGGCTGACCGGTCGTACCGGACGTATAAAGAATATACGCTGGATGATTGCCCTTTACCGGCACGCAATCCGCGGGCTCGATACCTGACTGGATCTCGTTCCAATCAAAGTCTCTGCCGTCGACCATCGCCGCGCGTGCTTGCTCGCGTTGCAGGATCACACAGAAGTCCGGTTTATGGATTGCCATATCGATGGCTGCATCGAGCAAAGGTTTGTATTCAACAACGCGACCTGGCTCGATCCCACAAGATGTCGCGATAATTGCCTTAGGTGCGGCATCATCAATTCGAACGGCAAGTTCATTTGACGCAAACCCCCCGAAAACAACTGAGTGCACAGCGCCAAGGCGGGCGCATGCAAGCATCGCCACCAGTGCTTCGGGAACCATCGACATGTAGATGATCACGCGGTCGCCAGAGGTCACGCCTTTGGCTGCCAATGCACCGGCAAGCGACGCAACTTTGTCGCGCAGTTCTTGGTATGTGAGCTGGGATTTCTGACCCGTGACTGGGCTGTCGTAAATGATCGCCAGCCGATCGCCGTTTCCAGCTTCGACGTGCCGGTCAACAGCGTTGTAGCACGTGTTTACTTCGGTGTCTGTGAACCACTCGTACAAGGGTGGGTTGCTTGAATCGAGCGCCTGTGTCGGCGGCGTGACCCAGTCGACTCCCTCAGCGGCCTTCAGCCAAAACGCCTCAGGATCATTCTTTGCTGCTGCGTAAATTTCCGAGTAGCTCACGATGGGTCCTCCCTTGAATTGAGCAAGGAATACGTGGCCTTGCAACAAGACTTCAAGCTGCGAATTCGACGCAGGTTTCCGTTGGCGCTAACCGTAATGCGCCACTGGAGTGCCTGCCAATGCCGACATGTTCAGCAGACCTCGTGCGGTGATCGAAGGCGTTACGATATGCGCACGATTTCCCATGCCCATGAGGATTGGACCAACTTCCAAGCCGCCAGCACGCATTTTCAGTATGTTGCGCACACCCGAAGCCGCGTCGGTGTTGGCAAAAACCAACACAGTCGCCGGGCCTTCGAACCGAGCGTTTGGCATGATCCGGTCTCTCAACTCTGGATCAAGCGCAGCATCAGCATGCATCTCCCCTTCGTATTCGAAGTCGCGTGGTTGACTGTCGAGGATGTCGAGAGCGGCGCGCATGCGACGACCGGTATCACAATCGAGATTTCCGAATTGCGAATGACTGCATAATGCGATTTTCGGCTCGACTCCGAAGCGACGCACATGTCGCGCAGTTCCGACCACCACTTCGGCAATTTGCTCGGGCGTTGGTTCGGGGTGCACCTGGGTATCTGCAATGAAAAGGGGGCCATCTTCCATGATCATCAGGCTGAGCGCGCCGATAGGGTGCAAACCATCAGTCGCCAGGACCTCGCAAATGTATTTCAGATGCCAGAGGTACTGCCCAAATGTGCCGCAGATCAGTGAGTCCGCTTCCCCACGGTTTACCATTACGGCGCCAATGGCCGTTGTGTTTGTTCGCATAATTGCGCGCGCCAGATCAGGCGTGACACCTTTGCGCTCCATCAGTTTGTGATAGGTCGACCAATACTCGCGGTACCGAGGATCGTCTTCGGGGTTCACAATGTCGAAGTCAGCCATCGCTTGAACGGGAAGGCCAATGCGTTCAATCCGAGTCTGAATGACATCCGGACGACCAATCAGGATCGGTTTGTCCGTCGTTTCCTCAAGCATGGCGTTAGCGGCTCTCAGGACACGCTCGTCCTCACCTTCGGCGAAAACGATTTTGCGTGCCGCCGTTGCTGCAGCTTCGAAAACAGGACGCATGATCAGGGCCGACTTGAAGACGGAGCCATCAAGGTTTTGCTTATAAGCGCCAAGGTCTTCGATCGGTCGCGTCGCAACGCCAGACTCCATGGCAGCCTTGGCGACTGCGGTTGCGACAACGCCCATAAGCCTTGGATCAAATGGTTTTGGGATCAGATATTCTCGACCAAATGTGAGCTGCTCGCCCTTATATGCAGCGGCGGCCTCGGCGCTGGTCGTTGCCCGCGCCAATGCTGCTATGCCTTCGATACAGGCCAGCTTCATCTCGTCATTGATCGTCGTCGCACCAACATCAAGCGCGCCCCGGAAAATGAACGGAAAACAGAGTACGTTATTGACTTGATTGGGAAAATCAGAACGACCCGTTGCAATGATGGCCGTTGGGCGCCACTTCTCGCGCCGCGTCGGGCATGATTTCAGGCGTCGGGGTGGCAAGTGCGAAAATGATGGGTTCATCGGCCATCTTGCAAGCCATCTCGGGCGTAAAACACCGGGGCCAGACAGCCCAAGGAACAGGTCTGCACCATCAATGACTTCGTCTAAGGAACGGGCGCCTCCGGGTTGAGCGTACTCTGCTTTTTGTGGGGTCATGTCGGCTTCACGACCCTCGTAGACCAGTCCTTCGAGGTCGCACAGAAATACATTTTCTCGACGAACTCCCAGCTTGAGAAGCATGTTCAAACAGGCGATACCCGCCGCTCCACCGCCCGTGGAAACGACTTTAATGTCTTCGAATTTTCGTCCAGTTATATGCACCGCGTTGGTTGCCGCTGCACCAACGACGATTGCCGTTCCGTGCTGGTCATCATGAAAGACCGGAATGTTCATCCGTTCCCGGCATAGTTGCTCGACGACAAAGCAATCCGGGGCTTTGATATCTTCAAGATTGATCGCGCCAAACGTCGGCTCCAATGCGCAAACGATATCGGCGAGCTTCTCGGGATCATTTTCGTTCAACTCGATGTCGAAGCAATCGATGTTGGCGAACTTCTTGAATAAAACGGCTTTGCCTTCCATCACAGGCTTTGAAGCCAAGCCTCCGATATTGCCCAACCCTAGAACGGCCGTTCCATTCGAAACAACAGCAACCAGATTGCCGCGCGCGGTGTATTGGCTTGCCGCCATCGGGTTGGATTTGATTTCAAGACAAGCCTCAGCCACGCCCGGAGAATATGCCCGCGCCAGATCGCGTCCGTTCGCCAAGGGCTTCGTCGCGCGGACCTCCAGTTTCCCTGGCCGTGGATACGCATGATAATCGAGAGCTGCTTGCTTTGCGCTCTCTTGCCGTTGGTCTTTCGTCATGCGGGCGATCTCCGATTTAGTTTAACGCTAAACTAATTTCTGGCTCTTAAGCGGGAACAATGGTCGCGTCAAACGATCATTCCTTGAATACATTGGCTTTGCAGGTCACTCTGCGGCGAGAAAGCGGTGAGGGCAAGCATGACCAAGACCAAGGCGGAAATTCGTCTTCCGACAAAAGCGGTTCAAAACGACATCCCTTTTTACACGAAAGTATTGGGCATGCGCATGGATACCATCTATCCGGCCGATGATCCCAAAGTCGCTGTGTTTTCCGGCCATGGTTTACGGTTGTGTATCGATGCGGATGCGCCTGAACCGCCCGGCACGATACGGATCCTCACCGAAAACCCTGACGAATTCGCCGACGGCGAACGTCGGCTTGTCGCTCCGAATGGGACACAGATTGAAATCGACGATCTCAATCCACCGTTTCATCTGCCGGAAACCGAACATGCGTTCGTGGTACGCCGATTGGCCGATCAGGCGCCTTGGGTCATTGGGCGTGCGGGCATGCATTACCGCGATCTGATCCCGGATCGATTGGGCGGCTCGATCATCGCCAGCCATATTCGCATACCCGACGGCGGTCCCGTGCCGGATATGGTCCACTATCACACCGTCGGATTTCAATTGATCTTTTGTTATCGCGGTTGGGTCGATCTTGTGTACGAAGACCAAGGCCCACCTTTCCGCCTTGAGGCTGGGAATTGCGTTATCCAACCACCTGAGATTCGACACAGGGTCCTGTTCGCTTCAGACAATATTGAAGTGATCGAAATCGGAGTTCCAGCCGAACATGTTACGACGATCGATCACGAAATGGAGCTTCCAACAACAACTCTGAACCCCGATCGGCTTTTCCAGGGCCAACGCTTTGTTCACCACAAGGCGGATCAGGCGACGTGGAACGATTTCCGACTTCCGGGCTTCCAAAGCCGCGACACAACGATCGAAGACAACACCGCCGGAGTCGCCGGCGTTCATGTTGTGAAACGCGGTGCGGGCGATCCTGTTTGGACCAAGCACGACGGCGATATTCTCTTCACCTTCGTGATGGAAGGCTCAATGACTTTAGAAGGCGAGGGGAAAGACCCTTACGACCTGCTACCGGGCGATGCGTTCGTCATTCCCCCGGGAATGGCGACGCGCTACCTCAATCCGTCTGACGACATTGAACTTCTGGAAGTGGCTCTTCCTGGCAAGGTTCCGACCAAGACGCTGTGAGAGCCCTTGCACTTCGCCGGTCAGCGGGTCACCCTGAGCCGGTTCCATGGGAGGTGATGTTTATGAGTCTTATCGACGCGGCGCGGAACGTGCGTGAAAATGCTTATGCTCCTTATTCGAACTTCAAAGTTGGCGCGGCATTGAAAACAGCGTCCGGCAAGGTTTTCGTTGGGGTGAATGTTGAAAATGTAGCCTACCCCGAGGGAACCTGCGCCGAAGCCGGTGCGATCGCCGCAATGATCGCTGCTGGCGAAACTGAGTTTGTCGAAGCAGCTGTCATTGCCGATAGTCCGAAACCTGTACCTCCTTGCGGAGGATGCCGTCAAAAACTGACCGAATTCGCCTCACAAAGCGCAAGACTAACGATGGCCACAACTGCGGGTACAACCCAGGAAATGGCAGTCTCCGATCTTCTGCCGGGCGCGTTCGATGCAGGCTATATGGAAAATACGTAAGTCATGGATGCCCGAGCCATTATCGCCAAAGTCCGCGATGGCTTTGAACCTACCCAAGCTGAATTAACGTGGTTTGCCAAAGGCTTGGCATCCGGTGCAGTGACTGATGCTCAAGCTGGGGCGTTTGCCATGGCAGCGTGTCTTAAGGGTTTCACGGACGACGCGCGGGTCGGGTTCACCTTGGCCATGCGCGATTCCGGTGATGTGTTGAATTGGGACCTGCCCGGGCCGGTGATCGACAAACACTCGACCGGCGGTATCGGCGATTGCGTGTCGCTTTTACTGGCGCCGATGCTGGCGTCGGTTGGCGCATATGTGCCGATGATTTCGGGCCGTGGATTGGGGCACACAGGCGGTACGCTCGACAAGTTGGAAGCAATTCCCGGGGTCTCGACCGATGTCGATGAAAAGCGCTTCCTGAAAATGACGAAGGACATTGGATGCGCCATCGTTTCGGCGGCAACCAACATGGCACCGGCCGACAAGCGCCTGTATGCGATCCGCGATGTTACTTCGACAGTAGAAAGTATTGATCTGATCACTGCGTCGATCCTTTCCAAGAAACTTGCTGCTGGCCTGGAAAGTCTGATCCTTGATGTGAAGGTCGGCTCCGGCGCGTTCATGAGCAAAGACGAAGATGCACGTGCGCTTGCGCAATCGTTGGTGTCGACCTCGAACGGTGCAGGGTGCACGACGGCGGCTCTAATCACCGAAATGGATCAACCATTGGCGCCAGCCGCCGGGAATGCTCTTGAGGTTGCCGAGATCATGCTGGCGCTCACCGCGCCCAAGAACAGTCGGCTGGTCGAACTGACACTGGCATTGGGCGCAGAATTGATGGCGCTTTCGGGCATGTGCGAAACTCCCGAAGCAGGCGCCGAAAAACTCCGAGACACTCTGGAAAACGGTCAGGCGGCAGAGAAGTTCGACGAACTAGTCGCTGCGCTTGGCGGACCCAAAGGCTTTTCAAGCACTTGGCGGCAACGCCTGCCAGAGGCCAATGTCATTCGCGATATTCAGTCACCGCGAGCTGGGTTTATCGCCGCGCTGGATGGGCGTCAGATCGGAATGGGCGTTGTCCACATGGGCGGTGGCCGCCTGCGCGGAGGAGAAAGGATCGATCCGTCCGTCGGATATTCTGACATCTTGCCGCTGGCAGAAAAAGTTGAGAAGGGTCAGACGCTTGCGCGCCTTCATGCAAGTTCAGAACGAGCGGCACAAGCGGCTGAAAAGGCGTTTCTTGAAGCTGTCGAAATCGCTGACGAGGCCCCCGATACACGTCCACTGATCATCGATCGAGTTGCATAATGGCCCGGGCGTTTCTTGTCGTTCTGGATAGTGCGGGCATCGGTGGGGCACCGGACGCCGAGTATTTCTTCAATGGTGAAACTCCCGACTCAGGGTCCAATACGATTGGCCATATCGCGCAAGCCTGCGCGGACGGCAAAGCCGAAGAGCAACGAACCGGGCAACTGCAATTGCCAAATCTTGACCAGATTGGTCTGGGTGCGGCGACCCGACTGGCATCGGGCGATGAAACGCCGGGTCTGTCTGCCGAGCCGCAGGGTCTCTGGGGTGCGGCCACGGAAATCTCTCCGGGCAAAGACACCCCATCGGGTCACTGGGAATTGGCCGGGGTGCCCGTTCCCTGGGACTGGACATATTTCCCAAAGACCCAGCCGGTTTTTCCAAACAGCCTTCTGGCAGAAGTGCATCGGTTGGCTGAAGTCGACGGTACGCTTTGCAACGACCATGCCTCGGGTACTGCTGTCATCGATGAGTTGGGTGAAGAACACATCCGAACGGGTTGGCCCATCTGTTACACCTCGGTCGACAGCGTATTTCA
>JAPPOI010000055.1 GCA_028818055.1 Boseongicola sp. | reverse complement strand
GGCGAAGACTTGAGTCATCACCAAGGGTGAGATGATCATCGCAAGCGCTGACGTCGAAGACAGCACCCCCTGCAACTCGCCCTGGCTGTCGTCAGAGGTCATACGCGACATAATCCCCTGAATAGCAGGCGTGACGACCGCTCCGAGCGCAGTCAGCGGGGTGAAGAGAATGGCGATCAACCCGCTTTCCACGAAGGCCAGCACGACAAAGGCGAAGAAGTTGAAGATTAATCCGTAAACAACTGTGCCGCGGTCTCCAAACCACTTCAGAATATATCGGATCAAGCCGCCCTGCACGATGGCCATTGCGATCCCGAAGGCGCCTAACGACAAGCCAATCATGCCTTCTGACCAGCCAAATCGCGCTGTCGTGAAATATGCCCAGATCGAAGGGTAAACGATGAACGCGACCTGATAGAGGAAAAACAGAACCAAAAGGCGTTTGAGCTCCGGGTTTTCGGCAACATGGCGAAACGCGCCTAATGGGTTGGACCGTTCCAGTGTCAAAGGCCGCCTGTTTTCGCGCTTCACGGTTTCAGGCATTACGAACCAGCCCAGAGTCATGTTTGCAGCAGCCAAGGCGGCCGCAGCATAAAACGGCGCGCGCGTTCCAAACTCTGCAAGTAGCCCACCAAGAATTGGACCCAATACAAAGCCTAACCCAAACGCCGCGCCAATCAGGCCGAACCGGGCTGCCTTTTCGTGTGGCTCCGAAATGTCGGCCATGAATGCCGAAGCCGTAGACTGTGTGGCGGCTGTTATTCCGCCAACAATCCGTCCCAGAAGCAAAAGCCAGAATGTCTGCGCAAGCGCCATGACGAGATAATCCAGCGCCATGACAAACAGCGCCGTCAACATCACGGGGCGGCGACCGTAACGGTCCGACAAAGCGCCAACAACGGGGCCGAACAGGAACTGCATGACCGCAAATGACGTGGCGAGAACGCCGCCATACAACGCGGCATCTGCCAGTGGAATGTCGCCAATCTCGCGGAGCAGCGCTGGCATAACCGGCAGGATCAACCCGATCCCCATCGAGTCGATCATAGTGGTCGCAAGAATAAAAACGAGCGCTGGGCGCATGTTAAGCCTCCGCTGGTGAGCGCTACATAAGTGAACTGATCCGTTTAGAAAAGACCCTTAATAGGTGGCCGCTATAATCCTGCAAAAATGCAGAACAGATCGGCGCTATTTTTAGTTTTTTGCAGGTAAGGGCTGTGATTAGTTTCCCGTCACCGGGGGCCTAGTGTTTTGGGGTTCGCATGTATTTTAAGTCGATTTCGTTGTGTTCATTAATGGGTTTGACGGCATGCGGGGGTGGTGGTGTCGACGCCGTCTATGCCAACGGAAATCTTCCACCCGTATCTATCACAGGGTTCGCCGGAGCAACTTTTCCAATGGAAGTTGCCGTCTATCAGGAAACTGGCGGCGCCGTCGATTTTTTGGATATCCAAGTTTACTCAATCTCTATTACGTCTCCGACGACGGCGGTCGTTGAAACCGATCTTGGAACCGTCGAAGTTACCGAGGCCGGTGGTGTGTGGGCGGTGCTGCCGGAGGGCTCAATCTAGCCTTGCAAACGAACGACATTTTTGCGTTTCCAACTTACTCCGAGACCGTCTTGTTGATGACGAACGATGGCGTGAGCGACCGAGTTGGCTATGGGATTTTCGGATACCAAACTCCGGCAGAGGCGGTTCAGAACGCAATCGATATGAGCATAGCCGCAGGCTATTCAGGTGATGCGCTGCTTATCCTTGATGTCGCCGGTGTCGGAACAACGGCTGCAGGTGCCAGTGCCATGTTCATTGATTTTGGTGCCGGCACAGTTGCCGGTTCGGTATTTAGTGGCACCGACACCGATCTGAATATCGTCGATGGCGTCCTGACGACTGATGGCATAAGCGGCGGTCTTTCAATTTCAGTCGGTCCCGGCGTCGTCGCTTCACTGGATCCATCATCAAGTTTTTCGGGGAACTTTTATGGAAATATTCCGGTCGAAATTTCCGGAACCATTGAGGGCTCTGGTGTTCTCGATGGTGATCCCTTGGGATTCGTCGGCATTTTCTCAGTGATCGATTGAGCTTGCGAAGGGTCGATACAAGAGCAGTCGACCCCTTGCCTGACTGTCTCGGTTTCCCGACCGAGGCTACCCCTGCCGGTGGTTCGAATGTAATGGTGCGACTTCAGATCAGTGTGGACCCGTATCCCTGTGTCAGGATACGGCGTCTTTCAAGAAATCTCGGACCACCGGCACCCTTTTTGCAATCAAAGATGGCCCAAACCTTCAAGAAAACCCATTAAGACTTCCGCATATTCATCCGGCTTCTCCACGCAGGGAAGATGACCAGCGCCACGGATCAGGTGGAACTGCGAGCCTTTCACAAGGCTGACAGTCTCGCGCACAAGATCAGGTGGGGTTGCGCCGTCTTCGTTGCCTGCGATGCCAAGTGTCGGAAGCGTCAAGCCGGCTGTTGTTGTGTAGAAGTCAGACCCCGAAATAGCGGCCGAGCAACCGATGTATCCGGCAGGTGATTGCTGGACCAGCATATTGCGCCAAGCCACGAAGGCGTTGGTTTTTTGAAACTTTTTCGAAAACCAACGATCCATCGTTGCGTCGGCGATGCTTTCCATACCGCCTTTTTCGACGCTATCGATACGATTTGCCCAGATCTCGGCAGTGCCAATCTTTGCGCCGGTGTTCGACAAGACAATTGCGCGCACCTGATCGAGACGTTTGACCGCCAGACCCTGAGCGATCAATCCTCCGACTGACAAGCCAACGAACACGCAATCGCGTACGTTCAGGTGATCCAAAAGCGCCTCGGCGTCCGATATCAGCGCTCCCATGGAATAGGGTGGGGCCAGCACTTCGGTCAGCCCGTGCCCGCGCTTGTCATATCGAATAAGTCGCAATCCGGGCGGCAAAAGCTCAACGACTTGATCCCAAAGCCTTAAGTCTGTTCCCAAAGAGTTGCAGAAAACCACGGCGGGACCTTTTGGGTCTCCATCGTCGCGGTAGTGAACTTTCAAGCCATCAAGATCCGCGACAAGCATGGTGTTCTCCTATCCAAATCTATCAAGCGCCGTTTTGAACAGCGCGGCGTCGACATTGCCGCCGGAAGCAACGGCGATCACGTCATCTTCATCATCGCGGTGAAAAAGCGCCGCCGCAAGTGCCACAGCCCCACCGGGCTCAATCACGACTTTTAGGCGGGTAAAGGCCATGGCCATTGCGCGCAAAGCATCGTCTTCAGAAACTGCGATACCAGGTCCACAGTGCTTTGACATGATTGGGAACGTCAGGTTGCCGGGGCTGGGCGTTATGATCGCGTCACAAATCGAACCCGACTTACGGTTGTTGATCTGAATTGTGCCGGTCTCAAGCGATCTGGCGACGTCGTCAAACCCTTCTGGTTCAACGGGACGTGCCTTCAGGTCTGGCGCGGCTTCGGCCAATGCCAAGGCGATCCCAGACGTCAGCCCGCCGCCGCCGCAACACACCAAGACATCCGCGGCTGAGACCCCGGCTTCAGCTGCTTGTTCGGCAATCTCCAAGCCGGTTGTCCCTTGTCCCGCAATAACGCGAAGATCATCAAAAGGCTTGATCAGGTTCCGACCACGCTCTTCGGCAAGAGCGGCCCCTAATGCGTCGCGATCTTCATTTTCGCGATCGTAAAGAACGACTTCCGCACCCAAGGCTCGGGTGTTGTCGATTTTCAGTTTGGGCGCGTCCTCGGGCATCACGATAACAGCGGGCGCACCCATCTCTGCCGCGGCAAGTGCGACCCCTTGTGCGTGATTGCCCGACGAGAACGCGATGACCCCTTGGACTCTCGCATCCTCGGACAGCGTCGATACGGCGTTTCTTGCGCCACGATACTTGAACGATCCGGTTTTCTGCAAACACTCGGCCTTGACAAAAATTCGACGTCCGGCCTCGTCGTCCAAAAGCGCAGAATTCAGCAGTGGCGTGCGAACGGCATGTCCCTGCAACCGTTGTGCGGCAGCTTTGATGTCTTCGATCATGAGAGTTTGGCAATCCATTCATGGAGAGCTGCAAGGCTCTCGGGTTCATCCAAAAACGGGACGTGGCCGCGGTCAGGAACATTCACATACGTCATGTCGGGACGTCGTCGTGCCATTTCGTCGGCTGTCGCTTTGGACAATAGCTGCGAGTTCGCTCCGCGGATCAAAGCCAATGGCAGACCCTGCAGAGCATCGAAAAACGGCCAAAGGTCGATGGCGGGCTGTTCCATTCCTGCAAGTACAGCGTCGCGTAGCGCTGGATCATAGTTGATGATCAACCCGTCGGGCGTTTCTATGTAATGAATACGCGCCTCTTCCTCCCACCTGGACTGCGGCACATTGGCGAACCCATCAACCAGAGAAGCACGTATGGCTGCTGCATCTTCAAAGGTGCGGGCCTTCGGGTTTCGCCCGATATAGTCCTTGATTGTCTCCAATCCGGCAGATTCCAGAACCGGGCCAATGTCGTTCAAGCAGACGCCCGTGAGTCTGTCTTTGGCGGTGGCGGCAAGACCCATGGCGATCAAGCCGCCGCGCGACGTGCCAAGAACGGCTACGCGGTCAAGTTGAAGGTGATCCAATAGCGCCATGACGTCGGCACCTTCTTGCACCAATGTATAGCTTTCCGCGCCACTCCAATCCGATTTGCCGCGACCTCGGTAATCCATGCGGATCAGCCTGATGCCGGCCAGTTTAGCGGCGACGAAACTGAAATCAGTGGAATTGCGCGATAGCCCGGCCAAGGCCAAAACCGGCGTCCCCGAACCTTCGTCCAGATAGTGCAAGTTTGTGCCGTCAGGCGCTTGAAAGAATGGCATCAGAGCCGACCCGCCAATTCAGGAATGCTCGTCAGGTCATTCAGTTCGTGATGTGGCTTACCCGGCAGCCTGTCTATTGGTTCTCCAGTTCGATTGACCCATACCGTTGTGAAGCCATACGCCGCAGCCGACGCCGCGTCCCAGCCATTGGATGAAACGAATAGAACCTCATTCGGTTCGCATCCGAAGCGACGCCCAACCATATCATAAACAACGCTCGCAGGTTTGAAGATGCCGACATCCTCGACTGAAAGCACATCGTCCAGAACGCCACCGACGCCAGCAAAATCCACCGCCCCCTCCAGCATCTCGGGTGAACCATTGGATAGGATGGCGGTTGCCAGTCCGTTGGATTTCAGCGTTTCAAGCATCGCAGGAACCTCGGGGTAAGCTGGAAGCTCCCAGTAAAGCGCCAGCAACGTCTCGCGCAAAACTGGATCATCGAGGTTCGAGGCCTCCATGGCCCAATCCAGTCCGTCTTTGGTCACCTGCCAGAACGGAATGTGATCCCCAGTGATCGCGCGCAGCCATGTGTATTGCAGCTGCTTCGACCGCCAGTCCGCGGCGAGTTTTGGCCAAACTTCGGACAGCTTCTCTTGTCCCGGTTGTTCAGCAGCAACGCGTGCAGCCGCCGCAACGTCGAAAAGCGTGCCGTATGCGTCAAAAACACAGGTCGATATGGCCATTTTCCACCTCCCGGATCGACCCAAACAAACACGCGGTTCAAGCTGATGAAAAGCCCTAATCGGCGGTATGATGTCTTCTTTTGGAAACTCAACTTGACGAGGGATGAAAGAAAACGGTTTGCTGCTTTCAAGCCAGTTTGGGAGCCCACACCAAAGATGTCCTCTTACCGACGAAACATCGGGCTGTACCCTTGGTTCAAGTTTTTCCAAAGTCTTCTTTTCTGGCAGGCGGTTTGGTTCCTTTTCTTCCAAAACAGCTTCTCGGCTGCGGAAGCGCTGCTGCTATATGCGATTTACGATCTGTCTACGACGGTTCTTGAAGTGCCTTCTGGCTATATTTCAGACCGATTTGGTCGTCGCCGAACGCTGATCACCAGTGCCGTTGCAGGCCTTGTTGCAATGATATGCTTCTGGTTCGGTGGCACTTTTGCTGTTTTTGCCTTGGGCCAGTTCTTATTCGGTGCATCTGCCGCCTTCGTGTCCGGGACGGATACAAGTTTTCTCTTTGAGTCTCTGAAAGCCGAAGGTCGCCAAGACGAAGTCGAAGCCGAAGAACTTCGCGCATGGCGCTTTACCTTTACCGGCTTTGCGGCATCCGGTTTCGTTGGCGGCATCATTGCGCTTTCAAGTTTCGAAATGACGTTTGCGGCAAGTGCGATCGCTATGGCAGCTTCATTGTGGGTGGCGATCATGTTCATTGAACCGCCGCGCCACAGCGGCTCGGAGTCGTCTGGGCCAGAGTCCATGCGGTTTGAGCACCTTCGAACCGCCTTTGCGAACCCGGTGCTAACCTGGCTCTTTGTTCTGACCGTGTTGATGTACGGCTACAGCCACATCCCGTTCGTTTTTGGGCAACCCTTCATTCTTGAATCCCTGGCGGCCTATGACCTTCAAGGCGATGCACCCGTCGTCAGCGGTACAATCACGGCCCTGATGATGCTTGTCTCACTTGGTACATCATTGATTGCACCCAAGGTGCGCGAACGGCTTGGCCTGCCAGTGACGCTTAGTCTGTCGTTTGCAATTCAGATTGCTTTGGCCGCGGTGCTTGCAGCGACCAACGCGGTCATTGCCATCGTGTTTCTGCTACTGCGCATGGTGCCAAATTCGCTGTCGCAACCATTCATCCTTGCTCGCATTCAACCGCTGCTCGAAGACGATAGCCGTGCAACATACCTATCGATCAAAAGCCTGGTTGGCCGGCTGCTCTTCGCTGCTTCTTTGTGGCTGGCCTCCACGACCGTCTCGGACGTCGATCTTCTGAGCTATCCCGAGTTGCGGCTTGTCCTTAGCTGGTATGTCGGCGTCGGGTTGGTTTGTCTGATCGGGCTTGTGGTGACGGCCACTCGGATTCCAATCGAAGACCAAGACCGAATGCTAGCAGGGCAAAGCGAAAACCGATAAGACGCCGGCATGACAAAAAAGATAGCAGTTTTTACAGGCAATCGGGCGGAATACGGTCTCTTGGGGCCGATCCTCGATGCGATCGCATCGCATGACAATCTGGAGCTTCAATTGGTTGTGGGCGGCGCCCATCTGGATCCGGCGTTTGGGCGAACGCGGGACGAGATCGTCGCCGATGGCTATGAAATTGCGGCGGAAGTCCCTGTTGATCCAATGCTTGATACGGCACGCGCCATTGGCACAGGCATCATTGAAACGACGGCGGTTTTAGAGCGATTGCGGCCAGCGGCGGCCATGGTACTCGGTGACCGATTTGAGACGTTTGCCGTTGTTGTCGCTGCTTCCCAATCCAACATCCCGATGATCCACATCGAAGGTGGCGACAAGACTGAGGGCGGCACGCTCGATGACAGCGTTCGGCATGCTATGACCAAGCTGTCGCACATCCATTTGGCCACCAACGGCGATTCCGCAAAGCGCATTGCTGCTATGGGTGAAGAGGAATGGCGCATTCACGATGTTGGATTGCCGGTTCTGGATCGCGTCCGTGCCGGGCACTTCCCGGCACCGGAAGTCGTTGCCAGCGAGCTCGGTCTCGATCTTGAACGCCCGGTCATCATTTTCACGCAACACGCCATAGCAACCGAACCCGACCAGGCTAGCCGCCAATTGGCCCCAAGCCTTGTTGCGTTGGAACGGGCGATCTCCAAACACAACGCGCAAGTGATTGCGACCTATCCAAACAATGACGACGGTGGTCGCGCAATCATCCAAGATTTGGAACGCTGGGCGTCAGACAAACCTGATGTGATCCTGCGCCAAAGTCTCGGCCGTGCGAACTACCACGGTGTGCTCAATCTTGCAGGTCGTGTCACCAACGGGGCTTGTGTTGGCAACTCGTCCAGCGGCCTGAAGGAAACACCAGCATTCGGTTGCCCGACGCTGAATATCGGTGCGCGACAGACCGGACGACTTGCCGCTGATAACGTTTTGAATGTTGGGTACGACGCTGAAGAAATCTTTGCTGCCCTCACCAAATGCATGACAGACGCTGACTTTAGGGCTTTGGCGGCCAACTGCCACAATCCCTACGGAGACGGAAAAACCGGGC
>JAPPOI010000008.1 GCA_028818055.1 Boseongicola sp. | reverse complement strand
CCATACCGAGAAACGCCCCGCGAGGATTTGGCGTCCGCGGGTCAGGTAAGCTCGAATGGTGTCATTGGAACCGACTTCGTTGCCTGAATGTTGGCGATAGAAAAGGGATGGCTCAGCGTCGAAAATCATGCGCCCGCCCGCGCCTGTCACCATTTGATAACACCACCAATCATGGGCGATGACGTTTCGCGCATTCAGGCTGGCTGGCTGCAATATGTCGAGCGACGCACGGTTCAGAACCATCGTGTTTCCACCAGCAATGTTTTGCACCAACGCGTTGCCAAATCCTGGTCGGCGGGCGAATGCGATTGAGTTTCGCTGGGAAACCAAGTTGACATCGGTGATGGCGGTTCGACTTCCATAAATGGCCGGACCGGTTTCAGGACTTAGCTTGGTGAGCGCGCGTTCAAGCTTTCGAGGAAACCAAACGTCATCCTGATCACAGAATGCGAGATAGGGCGTTTGTCCGCCGGCGCGTAGAAGCGACAGAAAGTTTTGTGCGGACCCCTTACACGGACCACGCAAGAACAAAATCTTCTTCTCTGGATTACAGGCTTGGAAATCTGCCACGACCTTAGCTGTTCCGTCGCGAGAGCAGTCATCAGACACAATCAAAGACCAGTCTTTGTGTGTCTGGGCTAGCAAACTTTCCAATTGGGCGCCTAAGAACCTTGCGCCATTGAACGAGGCCAAGGCGATAGTCACATGTGCCGGTGATTGCACCGGTGTAAGTTGTTGAATGGGTGGCGTGGCAACTTCGATTTGATGAGTCATTTTTCGATCATCTCACCGCTGTTCTGATCAATAAGCAGCAACCCCAAGACCATCAAAAATATCAATATAACAGATACATAAGAGACAGATAAATAGTCTGGCTGATATGTCGGGTACATTGCAGCCCGCATCATGCCGGTTACGTGAAACAGCGGGTTGATCTGAAGATATGGCTGAAGGTTTGCTGGCACATCCTCAAGAAGAAAAACCACACCTGACACGATGAAGAGCGGTCGAAGACCGATGTTCCAAAGCCGTTCCCAAGCCGGAAAGGATGTGAACAAAAAGCAATTGAGAAAGCCACACGCGAGTCCCAACCCCGCACTCATCGCCAATGCTATCGCGACGCTTGCGGGCTCTGGCCGCATGTTCGGAGCTTGCCAGACGATCAGTCCTGCAATCACAACAACGAAGACCGCCAGGTTGATCAAAAACGCCAATGCAAATCTTGCGAAAAGAGCATCCGTGAGTTTCACGCGCGAAAAACTCAGCAACGGCTTGGAAAACCGCAAACCGAGTGCGGTTTTTTGCGAGGTGTCGTGGAACATCATGTATGGCAGGAACCCGGTTGCATAGAACAATGCAAAGCTCTGTCCCAACGGCGGTGACTTAAAGGCCAGCGAAAACGCAAAAGACAAAAGGGCGATTGCTGCGATCGGTTCCAAAATCGCCCATAACCACCCACCGGGACTGCGCCCGTAAGTGGTTGTCATTTCACGAAGAACCAATGCTCCGACAGAACGACGTGTCGTGGCCCTTGCCGAAGGCGTCTGTGGCGTCTGGGTCGCAGGCGCGACTGACCGTGAATGATCGGAGAAAGCCAACATACCCAGCATCGCTAGTTTGGCTTCCTTTACGTCCCATTAACAAGAAATGTGAAAATTTGCTGTATCCGTAAACCGTGCGTGCGCTGTCATGGCAGAAATCACATCTCTTTCTCCGTCGATTGGAACTCCTGACGTGCCGCGCAGGCACAAGTGGGTTTTCGTCTCGTGCTTGCTGGCCGTCGTGCTGCCGACGATTTTGTCGGGGGTGTATCTGTATTTCAGGGCGGCCGATCAATATGCATCAACGGTAGCGTTTTCTGTCCGGAAAGAGGAATTCGGGTCGCCAGTTGAGCTATTCGGGGGCATTGCCGACATCTCTTCCAGTGGATCAGCGGATGCCGACATCCTGTATTCATTCATCAAAAGCCAAGAAATCGTGCGCGTTCTGGAAGATCGGCTGGGCCTTAGCACCATGTATTCCCGTCACCCCGAGGATTGGGTGTTTTCGTTCCAGACAGAGGCCATGATCGAAGCGCTTCACGATCATTGGAACCGAATGGTGCGCGTGATCTACGACCCAGGCAACGGATTAATCGAAGTTCGTGCTCTGGCTTTTGATCCCACCGATGCCCGCCAAATCTCGCAAGGGGTGTTTGAAGAAAGCGCGCGGCTCATAGACGAGCTGTCGGCCATCGCTCAATCCGACACGACAGAGTTTGCACGTACAGAGCTGGACCGCGCAGTCGAGCGGCTGAAAGATGCACGGCAGCGGCTTACAGCCTTTCGCTCGCGCACTCAGATCGTCGATCCATCAGCCGATGTGCAAGGTCAGATGGGGCTTTTGTCATCCTTGGAAACGCAGCTTGCGGAAGAGCTTATTGATGCGGATTTACTCCGGGAAAGCACCAGATCGGCTGATCCAAGGTTAAAACAGGCGGAGCGAAGGATTGCTGTCATTCAAGCCCGGATCGCAAGTGAACGACGCAAACTCGGAGTGGCCGGGCCGGACGGCGACGGCAGTGATTACGCGACCCTGCTTGCCGAGTTCGAACGGCTTTCCGTTGATCGGCAGTTTGCGGAAGAAGCCTATACCGCTGCGCTGGCAGCCTATGACCAAGCGCAGGCAGAGGCGCGCCGCAAAAGCCGCTATCTTGCCGCCCACATAAAGCCAACGCTGGCTGAAACGGCGGAATTTCCCCAACGTTTGACCTTGCTCGCCTTGATTGGGTTTTTCTTGACGTGCGCTTGGGCAATCGCGGTTCTGGTTTATTATTCGATCCGTGATCGGCGATGATAACGCTTGATCGAGTGTCCAAGTCTTACCGGTCTGGGGGGCTTCAAAAGGTTGTCGCCCTGAAAGTGACGCAAGAGTTTCCTAAGACAGGTGCAGTTGCCTTGATCGGGCGCAACGGAGCTGGAAAATCCAGCTTGTTGCGGCTGATCGCCGGAACACTTCGTCCGGATTCCGGTCGGGTATATGTCCGTGGAACCGTGTCTTGGCCAATCGGTTTCGCGGGAAGCTTTCATGGTGATCTGACGGGCCTTCAGAACACCCGGTTTGTCGCTCGTATATATGGCGTGGATAGCGATCGACTGGCTGCTTTTGTTCTTGATGTGTCCGAGCTTGGCGATCACTTTCACATGCCATTTCGAACGTATTCGGCGGGTATGAAGGCTCGGCTCGCCTTCGCAATGTCGATGGGTATCGACTTCGATGCCTATCTTATCGACGAGGTGACAAGTGTCGGCGACGCGGCATTTCGCGAAAAAAGCGAAGCGATGCTGATGGAACGACTGGGTGATCGTCTTGCGATAATCGTCTCGCACAATCTACCGCTGCTGGCCCGAATGTGCGAGTCCGCGATGGTCTTAGAAAATGGGCGCATCCTGCATTTTGACAGTGTTGACGAAGCCATTGCGACGCATCGAAAGCGCATGTGTCAGTAAACTTCAATATTTTCAAGTGGTTACTTGATGCGACACAATTGCCTAGTGATCAAGTCGCAATAGGTGGATTTCCCAAAAGCCGCTGATATCATTGGTTAAATATTTTTGGAATTTTTTGGGATGCTGGTTGATCGATTCAGCAGCGTGATCAAAACATCAATTGTTGCGATTTCCGCTGGGATAGTCAGCTGTATAACACTGCTGGTGCTTTATGGCCTGGGATACGACTGGGCCGCCGCTTTGCGCGATGCGTCGCTAAGTGAAAAACCGTTTGCTGGTTTGATCAGCGACGTGGGAATCGTCATGACCTCAGTAGCTGCCCTGGCTGCCTTCTCAGCTTATCAAAAATCAAAGCAAAACCGGTTTCTCTCATTAGCGATCTTCTGTTTCGCCTTTGCGATCGATGACTATCTGATGATCCACGAAAGATCGAAGGTGCTAGAGCTGGCAATGTTCGCCTGTTTTGGTGTTCTGTTCTTGGTTGTCTATCTGCAGTTTGCGCGTGCCAACCGACAGTCTGATGGGCCGGGAACAGTCTTTGTTATTCCCCTTTTGGCCATTGGCGCCAGCTTTGCTTTTTCGGTCATAGCCGATCTGGGCTATGTCAAGTTTGCGGAACTCGCAGGATTGCCCCGCCGGCTTGGATACGCCTTCGAAGATATCCCGAAATTTATAGGTGTATCCTTGTTACTATCGTTTTCGGTTGGCGAGTGGTTCAGAGTTCGAGCGTGAACGCCAAACCGGCATTGCTCGCTCAACCTTAGCTCCAGGTGATGGGCTCCAGCTGAAAAAGCTCGGCCAACTGCTCGTAGACATCAGGTTCTTCGTTTCGCAGGGCAACGGGGTTTTCAAAGAACAGTTCGACCGATACGGCGAAGAATTCTTCGTGATTGGTGGCCCCGTATGCGTCGATAACCGTTTGTCGGCCACGTTCTACATCGGCGACATGCGTTTCATAGGCTGTCGTGAAAACTCGCGCCCACTCGGCAAAACTTTGACCCTCTCGAAGGATGGGTGCTCCATCGGTGTGCCCCGACAGATCATCGATCTGATGCGCAAACTCGTGGATCACCACGTTCTTTCCGTTTCGATGATTTGCCGCGCCAAGTGCCGTGTCGGCCCAAGACAGTACGACCGGTCCACGAGACCAGCTTTCACCCGCCCGCACAGTTTCATGCTCGGTCACGACGTAGCCACTGTATTGCGTCTGATGAGATTTGAATGCTCCGGGATAAATCAGGATCGTCCGAAGCGTTTTGTACCATGTGTCCGTGTTGACGATCAGCAAACAGGCCTGCGCGGCGATCGACAACCGCATCGCTTTCGTCACTTCGAGCCCGTTACATCCAATAAAATCGATCTGGTCGAGGAACAGATTAATTTTGCCTTCAAGGCTTCGATGCAGCTCGGGTGGAAGGCGTCGCAGCAACGGGACTTCAGCCACAACCATCGCGCGCTCTTCATCGGTAAGAGGAGTATCCAGAAGCTCAAGACGACGTTGATGCGTCGACCAAAACCGATATCCAACATAGGCCAGTACAGACAGGCCAAGAAAAACAACAAGTATCATGTGATCAAGATATGTTGCGAACGCTCGATTGTTAGGCGCGCCCCTGAACTTCTTGCGTTATGTGTCTTTTTGGGCTGGCGCGCCGCCTTCGAACAGGTTTTTCCCAACGTAATCAATGGGGTCTTCCTGCATTTCAAGATGCAGACCGTTGCCCGTGAAAGGGTGCGCCCGGGCAAGTTCTTCATCAACATCGATCCCAAGGCCGGGTGCTTCGGGCGCAGAAACAAAACCGTTTTCAACGGTGATGCTGTTCTTGATTAGAGCGGAATGGAACGGTGTTTCGATGGTTTCGGCGATCAAGATATTGGGAATGGAAACGGCGAAATGCAGGTTGGCGGCCCACTCGACAGGGCCAGCATAAAGGTGGGGCGCCATCTGGGCATTATGGGCTTCGGCCAGCGCTGCAATCTTCTTCGTTTCCCAGATGCCGCCCGAGCGTCCCAAGGCGGGTTGCAGGATATTCGCCGCACCGGCTGCCAACACAGCACCAAATTCTGCTTTTGTCGTGAGCCGTTCACCGGTGGCGACGGGAATTTTTGTTGATCGGGCCACGGTCGCCATTGCCTCGATATTATCTGGTGGCACAGGTTCCTCGAACCAAAGCGGCATATAGGGTTCAAGTGCCTGCGCCATACGTATGGCGCCGCCCGTTGAAAACTGACCATGTGTTCCGAAAAGAAGATCAGCACGACTTCCAACCGCCTCGCGGATCGATTTGCAAAACTGCACGGACGTTTCGATGTCACTCATCGATGGCTGATGACCACCACGAATTGTATAGGGTCCAGCTGGGTCGAATTTGATTGCGGTGTAGCCCTTTTCAACCATGGCAACTGCAGTTTCCGCAGCCATGTCGGCGCTGCCCCAGAACTTGGGCATCGGATGATTGGGCATTGGATAAAGGTATGTATACGCCCGAATTCGGTCGTTCATGCGTCCGCCGAGTAACGCCCAAACCGGACGCTCGCGATGTTTCCCAAGTATGTCCCAGCACGCGATCTCAAGTCCCGAAAACGCCCCAATCACTGTTGGGTCCGGACGTTGCGTGAAGCCAGACGAGTAAACGCGGCGGAACATCACCTCGATGTTTTCGGGGTTTTCGCCTGCCATATGGCGCTCGAACACATCGTGGATGACGGCCGTCATTGCGTCTGGGCCAACAGCCGAGGCGTAGCATTCACCCCAGCCGGTAATGCCGGTGTCTGTTGTGACTTTCACCAAAATCCAGTATCGGCCACCCCAACCGGGGGCGGGCGGTGCTGTGACAATTACGTCCAGATCGGCAAGTTTCATATCTGTCCCTGACGTGTTGAAGGGTGCCATTCATGCCTGGAAATCCAATCACTATTCGCAATCTCGGTCCAGAGGATGCGCATGTTCTTGATCGCGTGCGCGAGGGCACCTTTGACAATCCAATTGATCCAACGCTCGCGTGGGGCTTTTTGGCAACCCGCGTGAACGAAATTGTTGTGGCCTTGGACCAAGGTGAAGTGATTGGCTTTGTAAGCGGAACGGTCATCATGCACCCCGACAAACCCACACAGTTCTTCGTCAATGAACTGGGGGTCCATGAAGACTATCGACGGCAGGGCATTGCAACACGGCTTATGCGACGCATTGGCGAGCTTGCCGGTGATCGCGGCTGTGAAGCTTTGTGGTTGGCCACCGAAATCGATAACGACGTTGCGCGCAGTTTCTATGAATCGATCGATGCCGAAGAAACTGACAATGCGATCGTCTACTCGATACCGACGTGATACTTGGGAATTAAAAGACAATAACGTTTCGCCGCGCTGCACCTGACTTCGTGTCTGCGATGGCGTCATTGATTTGGTCCAGAGACCAACGGTTCGAGATCAGCTCGTCAAGTTTCAAGCGTCCTTGAAGGTACAGGTCACATAGCCAGGGAATATCGCGTTGTAACACCGTGTCGCCCATTTTCGAGCCGATCATTCCCTGTCCGACGGCCGCCATGTTTACCGGGATGTATTTTGCTTCTGCGCCCACGGCAGGCATGCCAACCATGATCACCTTTCCGCCGTGCGCCAGATATTTCGGCGCGGTCTCATAGGCGGGAATGGCCCCGACAGAAACGAACACGGCATCGGCGCCGCGCCCCGTTAGTTCCCGCAGCTTGCGCCATGGTTTTGGGTCAGTGGCAAGGATGACATCCGTCGCCCCAAAAGCGCGCGCGTCTTCAAGCTTCTCTTCGGTCATATCGACCGCCACAATCCGGCGTGCACCAGCGATCCGTGCGCCCTGGATGGCATTCAGGCCAACGCCGCCGGCTCCGATGATGAGCGCATCTTGCCCCGCACGCAGACCTGCGGCGTTCACAACGGCCCCAACGCCCGTGATAACTCCACATGAAAGCAAAGACGCGGTGTCCGATGCGATCCCATCCGGGATCACGGCAACCTGACTCTGATCAACGACAACTTTCTCGGCGAACGCTCCACAGAACATCGCTTGGGTGATTTCTGTGCCATCGGCTCGGGTCAGTGGGGCAGGCCCATTGGGGCGTTCACATGCCGTCGGTTTTCCGCCCCCGCACGATGCACAGGTGCCGCACGAACGGATAAGCGTGACGATGACGCGATCGCCTTTGTTCAGTCCCGTGACGCCGTCACCCACATCGGAAATTACACCGGCAGCTTCATGGCCAAATACAGCAGGCAAATCTCCACCCCATATCCCATCGATGTATGAGATGTCCGAGTGGCAAATCGCGCAGGCTTCCAGTGTGACTTCGATGGATCGCCCGGTCGGTGCTGCAAGCTCAACCGTTTCAATTTCCAATGGTTTTCCGAATTCATTGCAAACAGCTGCGCGAATTTGTGCCATGGCGAACGTGTCCTTTTGCCGTCTTTCGGAACGTTCGTGTTTCACGCGGCAAACTGCAAGTCAGAAAGCGACTTTTGGTGCCCAGATTTGACCCATGAGTTAAAGTCTCTGGGCAACAGTTCCGCGGTTTAAAATATAGACAAAGAAGCAGGCGATCATGAGCGTTGCAGAGAGCAGGAAGGGCGCCCCGGGCAAATAGATGGC
>JAPPOI010000263.1:7426-8175 GCA_028818055.1 Boseongicola sp. | reverse complement strand
ACCAACTACTTGCACACCGGTTATCATGGCGGCATCATGTCTCGCAAAACTGGCGAAATCCTCGACTGTGCGCATCCTGAACGTGTTGTCATGCAGGCCGTCAAGCGCATGCTTCCAGGCAACCGTCTAAGCCGCAAGCAAATGACAAACCTGCGTGTCTATGCCGGTGCCGAGCATCCGCATGACGCACAGAAACCTGAAGTCGTGGACGTGAAATCCATGAACAGCAAGAACACCCGGAGCTAATCATGGCAGAAGACATCAAATCGCTCGATGAGCTGAAGGACGTCGTCGCAGATGCCGCTCCTGAGGCTGAAGAAGCAGCACCTGAAGTTGTGACCGAAACTGCCGTCACTCGCGAACCTGTTCGTGATGATCTGGGCCGGTCTTATGCAACCGGCAAACGTAAAGACGCAGTTGCGCGTGTTTGGCTGAAGCCGGGTTCCGGCAAGGTCACCGTTAATGGCAAAGAGCTTGAAGCTTACTTTGCCCGCCCGGTTCTGCAGATGATCCTGCGCCAGCCTTTCCAGGTTACTGGCGTCGAAGGTCAGTTCGACGTGATGGCGACCGTAAAAGGTGGTGGTCTCTCGGGTCAGGCCGGTGCCGTCAAGCACGGCATCTCGAAGGCGCTCCAACTGTACGATCCATCCTTGCGCGGTGCACTGAAAGCCGCTGGCTTCCTGACCCGCGACAGCCGTGTGGTCGAACGTAAGAAGTACGGTAAAGCCAAAGCGCGTAAGAGCTTCCAG
>JAPPOI010000263.1:0-7416 GCA_028818055.1 Boseongicola sp. | reverse complement strand
AGCTTCCAGTTCTCGAAGCGCTGATTTTTGCCAGACAATTCAATACAAAAGGCCGCTCAATGAGCGGCCTTTTTTCTTGAGCGTTGAATTTTTCGACCATGTCAGCTAGTCCCGTTTTCAGGAAGTGATCGCGCAAGAATTCTTCCTGACTTGGGATGTATGTTGTCATTGTGTATAGGGTTAGGTGTGCCACAAGCTTCTTTGAACATACTCCGCGAAATCACTCCTCCGGTTCTTATACGGGCAATTCGCGCAGTTGTGCCACGCTCGGAAAATGATGATCCGGATCAACTCTTCGGTGGTAACGATGCCATGTTCAAGGAACATGTGCTTGGTGCGAATTGCTATGCTGAGTACGGCGCCGGCAAAAGCACAGTTTGGGTCGCCAACAACACGAATGCCCACATCATTGCCGCTGACACGGACACGCGTTGGCTGAAGTCTGTTGAGGCCAAGATCGACCGCGAAAACATTCACTATGTGTGGACCGATTGCGGTGAGATTGCCAATTGGGGACGGCCAAAATCATACGCCAAACGGCAGAATTTCATGACGTATGCCAGATCGGTTTGGAGCAAAGACATTAAGCCGGATTTGGTCCTTATCGACGGGCGTTTCCGGGTTTTGTGTTTCTTAAACAGCGTCGCGCTTGCAAGTCCTGGAACCAAGATCATCTTCGACGATTATTCGGACCGGCCTCAGTATCATATCGTCGAAGAAGTGCTGAAGCCTCAGCGCCAACATGATCGGCAAGTCCTATTTGAAATTCCCAAGAAATCAGACTTGGATTTGCCGAAGATCAACACTCTGATTGAGAAATTTGAGTATGTGATGGCGTGAAGCGCTGTCACCCAGAGTTCTGGTTAGATCGCACCTGATCGCACGGCCAACCAAATCAGCCAGAGCGCAACCCCGGTCAGAAACGCTATCACAGTGACCCCAGCGACGAATGATTGGGTCGTGATGGCGGAGTCATTTTCCATGGCACCGGCCATCCACGATTGGTCGACTGTGCCTTCGCAATAGTGCTTCAAAGACAGCAGTGTATCTTTGATCGGATTGACGAACAGGAAGGTGATCACCAACCAAAACGACGTGTGTGAAACCACTTCGCGGATTTCGACACGCGTGCCATCAGGGGTTTCGGTCAGGATGTATTCTTCGGCGGAAGAGCCTATTCCAAGACCTCCAACGTCATCATCGTTTGAAGAGTAGGTCGCGAGATACCGTGGCGCCTCGCGCGATACGACATCGATGATGATTGGATGTATATCAAACTCGTCATCGCCCTTTGGAACGGCGAAATGGAGTTCGTACTTTTCCGGCTCGCCGCTGATTTCTCTAATTTCCGAGAAATTCTTCCGATAGGTTGCGTGCCCCGGCACATAGTCGATCGCCTGAAATACTTGGTCGATTGGGGCTTTGATGTCGATGGTCCCCGACATGGTGAATGGGCGCCGAACGCGCAGAAACCGCTTTGGCATGAACACCAAAGCCGCCAACATGGCCCAGCCAACATACTTCATATAGGTCGAAGGAATTCCAAACACTTTAGAAATGCCGAGCAACAAGAAATTCCACGCCACGACCAGCGCAGTTAGAGCTAGCAAGCAGATGCTTACTAAGATGATGGTTTTAATCACTATTTTTAGCATCGGCATGAGAGGCCTCGCGTCGTTCGTTGCAAACAACACAACAAATTCGCCGAGATTATGCCGAAATTGGGAAATTGGCTGTGAAAGCTTTTGAGTGCGGCTTTAGAACGCGACCAGATCGCCACCCTTCAACGCCAGCAATTCACGGGCTTGGTCAGGGGTGGCAACTTCGCACCCCAAGTCCTCAATAATGCTGCGGATCTTTGTGACCTGTTGGGCGTTGCTTTCGGCCAACTCGCCCCGGGCGATGTAGAGACTGTCTTCCAAGCCCACCCGCACGTGACCACCCATTTGGCTTGCTGCAGCGGCCAACGGCATCTGAGCAGCGCCAGCGCCAAGTACGGACCATTGATATCCATCACCGAAAAGCTTGTCGGCCGTTTGCTTCAGGAAAACGAGGTTGTCGATGCTCGCGCCTATTCCTCCAAGAACACCCAAGACGAACTGCAGGAATACCGGAGCTTTGAACAGCCCGATGTCCATGCAGTGTTTCAAAGTGTAAAGATGGCCGACGTCGTAGCACTCGTGTTCGAACTTCACATTGTGCGGGGCAAGCGTTTCCGCGGCTTCTTTGATGTCGAATAGAGTGTTGCGAAAGATATTCGCCTCGGAACCTTCGATATATTCCTTTTCCCAATCGTATTTGAATGTTTCAAACCGCTTGGCCAGCGGATGGAAGGCAAAGTTCATGGACCCCATGTTGAGCGAACACATTTCGGGGCTGAAGGTATTGGCCGCCTTGATCCGTTCGGAAATGCGCATCGTCGGGGCGCCGCCTGTCGTTATGTTCACAACGGCATCCGTTGACTGCTTCACCCGAGACAGAATGGATTGGTAGTGCTCCGGCTCGACGGACGGTCGCATGTCGACTGGATCGCGCGTGTGCAAGTGTAGGATTGCTGCGCCGGCTTCGGCCGCTGCTATTGCCTGTTCGGTGATCTCAGAATGCGTGACCGGTAAATGATCCGACATGGTCGGTGTGTGAATGGCGCCAGTGACTGCGCAGGTGATGATTGTTTTCTGACGCGTCATAACGGAACCCACCAAGTTGCTTCTTGGCGAGGTTAGCTGTCAGGCGGTATCAAACCAAGCCCGCGCAAATAGATTCCGATGCCAGTTTCCAGAAGGTCCTCGGGCGGGAAGGGAGATTTCGTTCCAGGCGCGCTCCGAGCAAAGAGCTCAACCACACCGTGGCTCATGGCCCAGATGTGTGCCGAGAACATCTGAGGTGGCGGTCGCATTTCCGGCGGAATGTGTTCCGACAATCTGTCTGCCGCCTTTTCAAGTACCGCGAAGGCGCGTTGCGCCACCGCGGCGAGTTCCGGGGTTCTATTGATAGAGATGCCGCTTTCGAACATCGCTACGTAGTGTCCGGGATATTTGTTCGCAAAGGCCAGATAGGCCCGACCCGTGGCTTCAAACGACGCCAGATCCGAGGGTTGTCCGCTGTCATAAGCGTATTCCATCAGGTCGGCGAAGATTTCGTAGCCTTGCCGTGCCGCTTCGGCAATCAAGTCTTCACGGCCTTCGAAATGCCGATAAACGGCTGCTGGGGTCACGCCAGCTTGCTTGGCGGCTTCGGAAAGGGTGAATCCGGTTGGCCCCTTTTCCTTGATCAGCTCGATAGCAGCCTCAACGAGGGCATTGCGCAAGTCGCCGTGATGATAGCCGCGTTTAGGCATCCCAGATGTCCGGCCCGCCCGCGAGTTTTGGATCGGGGCGGTCGACCTTTCCTTTGCCAGCGTAATCTATGTCGCTCAGCACAGAACGAATAGCAGCAAGCCGAGCACGTTTCTTGTCGTCGCTACGAATGATGGTCCAAGGCGCGTGATCTGTGTGTGAGCGTTCAAAGGTCTCTGAAATTGCGGAAGAATACTCGTCCCATTTCTTCAGGCCCTCAACGTCAATCCAGCTTAGTTTCCATTGCTTTAGCGGGTCTTTTTCACGTTTCATGAAGCGCCGAAGCTGTTCCGCGCGACCGACGTTCAGCCACAGCTTTTTCAGAATGATCCCGTCATCGACCAACATCTCTTCAAAGTCAGGGACCTGATTGAAAAAGTGCTGGCGTTGATCCGGATTACAGAACCCGAACACATGCTCAACAACGCCACGATTGTACCATGACCGGTCAAATAGAACGATTTCACCATGTGTCGGAAGTTGCCGAACGTATCTTTGGAAATAGAGCTCGCCTGACTCTCGTTCCGTCGGTTTAGACAAGGCCACAACCCGCGCGACACGTGGATTAAGATTTTCGCGGAACCTTTTGATTGTACCGCCTTTTCCGGCGGCATCACGACCCTCGAAGATCACAACCAGCCGCTTGCCGGTTTCCTTGACGTCTGCCTGCAATTTCACCAGTTCAAGCTGAAGTGCAGCGATCTCGTCTTCGTAGTCGCCTGACTTCATTTCGCTGGAAAACGGGTAGCTGTCTGACAAAACGTCCCTTTTGCCAGCAGTTTCAATGGCTTCTTTGACGTCTGCCGGAGCCTCGTTTTCGAAGAATGCGCTGATTGCGCCATCGAATGGTAGTGTCATGTTATGCGCCTTTACTTTCAATACTATCTAGGCGCGATGGACCTTTAGCGCAATCCGGCACGCTCCGCGGCGCGATCAATCGCTGCGATGACTTGCTCTGGTACAACATGATGGGGTGAGTGTCCGACTCCATCCAGAACGGTCAGATTCACGTTTGAAAGCCGCTCTGCGATCGGCTCGGCATGGACCGTCAGGAACACCGACTTGTCTTCGGTGCCGTGCAATACTTCGATGGGATGCGTGATCTCGTCGTACCGCTCAGATTGGTCGACGACAAACGGTCGTAGCGCGCGTACTTGTTGGTTGTTGGCCCGGATCGTTTCGAGCCGCGTGGCCAAAGGTACGCCGCCACGCGTGTAGTAATCACTTGGTCCCTGATTTGGCCGAAACACGCCTTCCAACACACCGCGAACATAGCTTTCCGGAACGAACGCCGCCGCGATAGGTGCAACAATCGCTCCTCCGAGCCGTGATCCAAACAACCGATAGCTGGCGTCTATGTCGCCCGGCCACGGCAGCAGCACACCTGCAATGGTGACTGTCGCCACGGATTGCCGTTCCAATGCCCATGCCATAGCGACTGCGCCGCCGAATGAATGGCCGACAACGATCGGATCTGTTGCTCCCAGGGCTTCTACCGCATCGGCCAGGGCGTGAGCCTGTTCTATCGGGCTTTCTGCCGAATTTCCAAAAAGCCGCTCAAATTGGGGACCCAGTCGGTCACTCCACCCATGGCCAGGCCGATCAACCAGAAAAACGCGAAAGCGGGAGCTCAGCTCATCCACGATTGCAATATCCAAGTCGCGGGTGTTTCCACCGGCGCCGTGGATCAGCACAAGATCAGGACCTTGCCCTTTGACGATGACGTGGATGTTGGAACCGCCGACATCGACGAACTGACCTTCGGGAGGGAAAGCAGCTTCGATGGCCGCTGCTCGAAAATCGGCGCGCCGATCAACGAACAGACCAAACGCCACCACAGAGGCAGCAACTATCAGGAATGAAGTCAGCACGGGTCGTCGCATGCCAAAGAGGTAACCCAAACCCGACAAATGCCAATGATGCCGTTGCGTCTCATTGGCCGGCCATGCGTCACTTTCTAAGGTCCGTCACGGTCTGGCCGATTTGGTCCATGTCGTAAGGGGTCGTCAGGTATATCTCGGACACCCAATTGCCATAGAGCAAATGCGCGTGACTCCGCCAGCGGTTCTGAGGGTCGTTGCCCGGATCGTCGTCCGGGTAATAATTCATCGGAACGTTGATCGGTGTACCGTTCGAAATGTCCCGATCGTATTCTTCCTTCAAAGTGCCACTGTCGTATTCGAAGTGATTGAAAATGTAGAGCGCGCGGTGGTCAGCATCCTCTACAAGACACGGCCCAACCTCATCTGAACCCAGAAGGGTTTTAAGTCCCCGGGCGGCGGCGATTTCGTCGGACTTCATTTCGGTCCATCGGCTGACGGGGATTACACAATCGTCTGAAAACCCGCGCAAATACGGGCTGTTCGGTGACAGGTTATTGTGGCGGAAGCATCCGAAGGCCTTCGCGTCCAGCATATGTTTCTTGACGCCATGGAAATGGTTGATCATGGCCATGCCGCCCCAGCACACGCCAAACGTGGAATGTACGTTGGTCTGGGTCCAATCCATGACCTCGGTCAGTTCATCCCAGTACGTCACTTCTTCGAACGGAAGATGTTCGATTGGCGCGCCGGTTATGATCAGGCCGTCAAACTTCTCGTTCTTGACGTCCTGAAACGGGCGATAAAACTCGGCCATATGCTCGGCGGCGGTGTTCTTTGTTTGATGTTCAGACATACGAAGCAGATGGAACTCGATCTGCAACGGCGTTGCACCCACCAGACGGGCAAACTGGTTTTCAGTTTGAATCTTTTTCGGCATCAGGTTCAGCAAACCGATCTTCAGCGGACGTATGTCCTGCTGGGCAGCCGCATCCTCGGGCATCACCATCACACCTTCGCGCGTTAGCACGTCGAAGGCGGGTAGGGATGAGGGCAGCTTGATCGGCATGTCTTTTCCTTTGTCTGGGTGCCGGAGATAGGTGTGTTAACCGCGCGCCTCAAGGGTGGCGGCTACAAGTTCAATCATGTCGTCTTCGCCGCGTACCTTCGCGATGGCATCCGCACACACGGTGATACCCCACTGATCGGCCATGGCCTTATATCGTGGCTGACGGTGCGCCAGCGCCCTTGCATAGGTCCATCTGACGAACTCGTCGGGGTCAACTTTCTCTTCGCTCGTGCCAGTTTCGGCCAGATAATCTGCCCAGGCATTCGAGAGAAATTCTGCGTTATAACACATCGGCTTCGGCGCGCGATCGAAGCGCTTAACCAACTCTTCGGTGTGCGCGTCTGACCCTTCGATCCAGATCGGCAAGAGGGTATCAGCCAGCCGTGACATCACGGGATCTTTTGGATCGGTCGGGTCAACGACTTCACAAATCGACCCTGAACTATCGCAGATGAAGTTCGTGTATCCATAAAGATCGCGTGCTCTGTCGGCGAATAGCGCGGTGTCATGCATCGCCGAAACTTCGGCGGCGCGGTGCAATTCCTGTCGGCGCACGTATTCCTTGAATGGCAATCCGCCTTTTTCGGGATCGCCGGGTTTACCAAGGTAGGTCGACAAGGGAGTCAGGTTTTCGAACGTAATGTTCGATTGTATCGCGACAGAATCTGACAAAAGCAGCTCCCGCAATAGCGGTACCTTCATGGCCTCACGCTTGAAGTTATCGGCAATGTGTTCGCCCATGTAGCGGGTGCCAATCCGGTAGTCGACGGAGTAATGGAACCACGATCCCGACGCCCTTAGCAGGTTCGAGATATAGGTTTTCCCAAGACCGGACATTCCGAAAAGCATGATCCGCTTCTCGGTGGCATTGCGCCAATCATCTGCGCTTCTGTACAGCATCGCCGTCCTCATCTCCGCCCGGTTCAAGCGTGGTAGGGCGCAGGCGACGAGCCGTCAATCCGGCTTGCCCCGGTTTTCAAAAGACGTGGCGGGCGCGCAAAAGAAAAACCCCGCCGAAATGGCGGGGTTTCAGGGATGGAGTGAAATTCGTTTAGAACTTGATGTTCAAGCGAACACCACCAGCCACGAGGCCGTTGTCGGCCCAGCCGATTGTTCCACCGGTGCCAGCCAATGTTTGATCGCCAAGTTCGGCATAAGTGATGCCGCCGGTAACCGAGACCGTGTCACTGAT
>JAPPOI010000108.1 GCA_028818055.1 Boseongicola sp. | reverse complement strand
CCAACAATTCTTGGGCGAAACGATCCCTGAAATTGCCTACCAGAAGGCCGGCATTATCAAGCATGGCATCCCTGTCGTTGTCGGCCCCCAACATGAGGAGGCGCTTGCCGTCGTCGAAGCAGAGGCCAACAAATTCGGTGCACCCCTGATTGCGTTTGGCCAACACTGGCACGTTTGGGAGGAGCGGGGCAGGATGGTTTTTCAAGACGAGACCGGATTGTTGGACCTGCCGCTCCCCAATCTTCGCGGGGCTCATCAGATGGCGAATGCTGGAATGGCAATCGCTGCCTTGCGCCATCTTGGATTCGGTGAAGCCGCGTGCGAGGGAGCAGTAACCAAGGCATATTGGCCGGCCCGCATGCAGCGTCTGGCAAATGGTCCACTGGTGGACATGGCGGGCCGCGCTGAGCTTTGGCTGGACGGCGGACATAACCCGGCTGCCGGGTCAGCGCTTGCCGAAACGCTCGCCGACATGCCTGACCGACCCACCCATCTTATTTGCGGTATGCTGTCGACCAAAGACGTAACTGGCTACTTGAAAACGCTCGCTCCACACACGCAGACTTTGCACGCTGTCGCCATTCCCGGCGAAACCGCAACTTTGAGTGCTGAAGAAACCCAGGAAGCGGCGGCGTCTGTCGGCATGGACGCGGTCGTTTCAAATTCCGTTGAAGAAGCTCTCGCGGATATTGTTAAAACATCGCCAGATGCCCGCATCTTGATCTGTGGCTCTCTCTACCTGGCTGGTGTGGTTCTGCGCGAAAACAGCTAGGGGCGGTTTTCTCGCTCAAACCCTTGCCAACGAACGCCGGTGGGCGTAGCACCGAGACCGTTCAATTTCAGGGAGTCGCATGATGTCGGATGATCCGAAAACCCTCGTCTCGACCGAGTGGTTGGAGGCACATTTATCCGATCCGGATTTGCGGATCTTTGACGCGTCTTGGTACCTGCCCGATATGAAGCGGGATGGTCGTGCAGAATACGAGAAAAGCCATATTCCCGGTGCTCGCTACTTCGATATCGATGACATCAGTGATCACCGCTCCGATCTTCCCCACACAGTACCACCAGTCGAAAAGTTCATGAGCCGTATGCGTGCTATGGGCGTGGGCGACGGCCATCAGGTTGTTGCTTACGATGGTGCTGGTTTGTTTTCGGCTGCGCGCGTTTGGTGGTTGTTCCGGTTGATGGGAAAAACCGACGTTGCGGTTCTAGATGGCGGATTTCGCAAGTGGACCGCGGAAGGCCGACCGGTTGATGACAACCCGCCAGTCATCCGCGACCGCCATATGACAGTGCAACGGCAAAACCAGCTGGTGCGCGACGTTACCCAAGTGGCAGCAGCGTCGAAATTAGCCGACCACGATATCGTAGATGCGAGGTCTCCAGCACGTTTTCGCGGTGAAGAGGCTGAGCCACGTCCTGGTTTGCGCTCTGGCCATATTCCGGGATCGAAGAACGTCCATTACGCGACTCTGTTGCAGTCTGACGGAACCATGAAACCTGTTGACGAACTGCGGGCCGTCTTTGAAGCCGCTGGTGTCGATTTGAAGAAGCCGGTCATTACATCCTGCGGTTCGGGTGTGACGGCAGCGGTTCTGTCTTTGGCACTTGAGCGCATCGGCCACCGCAATCATTCGCTTTACGATGGGTCGTGGGCCGAATGGGGCATGTACGACGATTTACGGGTCGAAGTCGGATGAGCATCCAGCCAGCAGGCACGGAACTTTCTTACACCATCACCTATTTGGAGATGCCGGAACGGCCCGACTTCAACTGGCCGCATCTGCCGGCTGGCTCTGCTGCGGCATTGCTTAAGGCCACTGCTCCTCCGGTTTGGTACTTTCTGTCGCTATATGATGCGGTCGGGCGAGATTATGCTTGGGAAGATGTTCACACGTGGGAACACGCCGAGATCCAAAAGTGGCTGACCGCCGATGTCATGTCGCTGTACACGCTCATGGAGCATGGCTGGCCTCAAGGCTTCTTCCTGCTTGAGGATGCCGAAGACGGTACCGTCGATCTGGCCTACTTCGGCATGGTGCCCGAAGCTATTGGGAAAGGTCTTGGCGCGTGGCTTCTCAAAACAGCTATTTTGACGGCTTGGGATCGACCGAACACGCAACGTCTAACTGTCAACACATGTACTCTTGATCATCCTCGTGCTCTGGCAACCTATCAAAAACATGGGTTTCAGCCTGTTGGCCGAGAGGACAAAACCCGCATTTTGACTCGCGACCGAGACCTGTCGCGCATACCGGATTAAGGACCAAACGCCATGTTAAACGATCTGCAACAGCAACCTGCCGACAAGATTTTGGCGCTCATGCAAATGTTTCGCGAAGACCCGCGGACGGACAAGGTTGACTTGGGCGTTGGAGTGTACCGCGATGCCGAAGGCCGCACACCGGTGATGCGCGCTGTCAAAGCGGCCGAGCGTCGACTTGTCGAAGAACAGGAAACCAAAGCGTACACTGGACTGGCGGGCGATCCGGCGTTTTCAGCCGCGATGCGCGGATTGATCTTGGGCGACAGCGTGTCTGCCGACCGGGTGGCAGCCGTTGCCACCCCCGGAGGCACGGGTGCTGTGCGGCAGGGCCTTGAGTTGATGCAATACGCCGACAGGGCGGCAACGATTTGGGTTTCGACGCCTACGTGGCCAAACCATCCGTCAATCATCAAGTATCTGGGCGTGCCGATGAAGCCCTATCGCTACTTTGATGAAGCGACACGGGGTGTCGATTTCGAAGGCATGATTGAGGACCTGAAAGGAGCCAAGTCTGGCGACTTGGTTTTGCTGCACGGATGCTGCCACAATCCAACCGGTGCAAATTTGACCGAAGAACAATGGCAGGCAGTTGCGGACCTGCTTGAAAGTACGGGTGCAATTCCGTTCATTGACATCGCTTATCAAGGATTTGGCGATGGTTTGGACGTCGATGCATATGGCACTCGTTTATTGGCCTCGCGCTTGCCGGAACTGGTTGTTGCCGCGTCCTGTTCGAAAAACTTTGGCGTCTACCGCGAGCGTACCGGTCTTTTGATGGCAATCGCTGAAAACCCGACCGCAAAGACGTCTGCTCAGTCGACATTGGCTTTTTTGAATCGCCAGAACTATTCGTTCCCACCAGATCACGGCGCCCGGGTTGTGACCATGATCCTTGAGGATTCTGAACTTCGGACTGATTGGGAAAACGAACTGGAAGCTGTTCGCGAAGGCATGCTCAAACTTAGGACCGAACTTGCATCCGAACTGCGTCAGCGAACGAATTCGGATCGCTTCGATTTTATTTCGGATCACCGCGGCATGTTTTCTCGAATTGGTGCGTCACCCGAGCAAGTTACGCAGCTGCGTGACCAATATGGGATCTATATGGTCGGAGACAGCCGCATGAACATCGCTGGTCTGAATGAAGCGACAGTTCCTGTGCTGGCTGAGGCCATTGCAAAAATCGGCGTCTAAAAGAAGAAGAGGGGCCGCATGGCCCCTCAAACTCGCTGGATAAAAGAATAGATTATTCGCCTGCGATGCGTTGCGTCGGATTGAATCGCGTATCTTCAGAGATTGCGAACTGACCACGCTGAAGTTTGCGGATTTTTCCTTGGCGAAGTAGTTGGCCGAAGGAACGCAGTCCTGCTTCGCGCGACATCTCCAGAGCCGGATCAACGCGTGCCACGCGTTTCATGATTTCTGGTCTCGAGAAATGTGGCTGGCCTTCAACAAATGCAGAGTACGCGGCCGCAGCTTCCAGTAGGTCTGTCAACTCGGTCGCGCCCATCTGGTTTGCAAATTCTTTGAAGTTCTCGGGCATATCCTCGGCGGAGATGTCAGCTTTTGCCGGCTCGTCGCCGAACTGATCATCCTCGTCAACGCGCTGGGAGGATACCAAAACCAATGGCGCTGCGCTTTGCACCTTGGCGTTGTCCGCCGCGATTTGCTGCGTTTCTTCCTGCGTCGGCGTACGGGTGATCACGCGTTTCAGATCATCGCGATAAGGAGTTTTCTGTTCTTCTGAGGTGACGGTTCTGGTCACCAATCTGGAAAACACACGATCTGCTTTTGTTGCTGCAACAGCAGCTCTCATTTGGCTGATCACGCGCCGGCGACGAATGCCTTCACCGTCGTTGAACTGGTTGTCTGTTTCTTCAAGAAGACGGCCAACATCTTTTTCATCGTCAGTGATCGGTTCAAGCGAACTGGACTTGTCCTTCTCGTCCGACGCGTCGTCGTCACCTTCGCTGTCGGCGTCAGCACTTTTTGACGCAACACTTGCGACCATCGCGGCCACATCATCGTCGTCGGCGTCTTCTTCTTCAGCGGCCCCATCTGAAGCCTGGTCTTCGGAAACCAAATCGTCGGTTTCTTCCGGTTGATCTTCCGAGGCATCCGCAATTGCAGCTGAGAGTTCTTCTTCGAATGTGTCTTCTTCCTCGACGTTCGTCTCAGGCTCGATCGGGCTTTCGACTTCTTCTTCGGCTTCGTCTGCAGAACTATCTTCTGAGACGATGTTCGAGATTACGCGGTCAGTTTCGTCAGCTTGCTCGAACTGCGCTTGCTCATCTGCTTCGTCAACATCATCTAGAATTCCGGACGAGAACTGTTCGTCGGCATACTCATCTTCGTCGTCATCCGCCAAGTCGGCGGTGATTGAATTGATTGTTTGTGTCAGAGCCCGGCTACGCTTACGCGGAGCAGACTCGTCAGAAGGTGCGTCCGTCTGGTTTGGCTGTTCGCCAGCTTCCGCCGTCTGAGGCTCGATATTGCGTGAAACGACCGCCCGGATCCGGCGCAGTTTTTCTGCAACTGACTCGACAGGGGCGTCCTCTTCGATAGGCTCCGCAGATACATCAACAGTGAGCACGTCCTCGGGTTCGTCCGCCAGAAGGTACTCGTCATCAAAAGCGAGTGGACCGCTTTCCAAGGTTTCAGCATCTTCAACTGAAGCCTGTTCGGACTTTGGTTCGTCCTTTGCAACTTGCCGCAGAGCCACACCGTTATCGCCTACGCGCGCTTCGACGCGCTGGCGTACTTCCTTTTGCGCGATGTTTTGCAACATCTCTGCGTCAGGGGTTGGCGGCTCGGCACCGAAATATCTGTCGTCAGCGGCCAAATCGCGAAAGTATTCCGCAATTCCGCGCATTGTTCCAAATGGGTCGTCAAAACCTTCCAACGTGCAACTAAACGTGCCGTACGAAACCGTCAGAATTTTGTTTGAACCTGTCATTTCGGGTCGCTTTCTACAAAACCATCAACAATCTGTTTACCAAGAAGGGCGTCGGAAATAGGAACACTCCTGAGGAAATCAAAGGATATTTTCGGGACAGAATTGTGGCGCAGGGTTGAGTTTAGGGCAATTTTTTATGGAAAACGAGCGTATTCAGGCAGCCTCCGGAGTGACGTTGATCGGTGGTGGCGATCCTAGCATCACAATGCTTGAAGAAGCCTTGACGCATGCCCCAATGCTTGTTGGTGCCGATGGCGGTGCGAATTTTGCTTTAAAACACGGGCTTACACCAGATTTTGCCATCGGCGATTTCGATTCGATTTCGGCGGATGTGCGAGAAGCTCTTCCGGATGAACGCCTCATCCATGATCCTGACCAAGACACGACTGACTTTCAGAAGTGTTTGTCGCGTCTCGATGCGCCTTTCATCTTGGCTGTCGGCTTCACTGGTGGCCGGATGGATCACACACTGGCGGCAATGTCGGCACTGTTAGCCGAAAGTGTGGCTCCGACAGTGCTGCTCACTGAACACGACCTGGTCTTTGCGGTCCCGCAGGAGTTTTCCGTCGATTTAGGGCAGCAGTCCCGTTTTTCTCTTTACCCGATGGTTGATGTCACGGGCACATCCGAGGGCCTGAAATGGCCCATTGATGGATTGTCGCTGGCGCCCAACGGAAGAATTGCCACGTCCAATGAAACCACCGGTCCTGTGAAACTTTCGTTGGATCGTCGTGGAATGCTTGGGATCGTGCCTCGCGCTCAGTTGGGGCGGATCATTCCTGCGTTGGTTGCATCGTGGCCCGCTCGCGCATGACGATGTAAAGGCCGGCCAGCACGGTCACAACGATGCCGATCAACGCCAGCCCATTCGGGAAGTCTGAGAAGACCAGCCACCCGATGACAGCGGCTGCGGGGATCTCCAGGTATTTCATCGGAGCAAGTGTCGCGGACGGTGCAAATCGAAGCGACCAGGTCATGGCGAGATGCGCCAGTGTGCCAAGTAGCCCCAGCATGATGACTAGGCTCCAATCATCGACGCGCGGCCACGTCAATGTTGCCCCAGTGACGTCGAAGGTGTGTCCGGCAACAACGATTGGCACAGCCATCACAAGCGCAAGGCCCGCTGACGTGGCTTGCAGGTCTATTGGATCCAGAGCCTTCGCAACCTTGCGCGTCAATAGCATGAAAAAGGCGAAAACGATGGCGACACCCAGCGGAAGCAGGGCGGGCCATCCGACAGCAGCGAAGCTTGGCTGGACCACCATCAACGTCCCAATGAAACCGACGCCACAGGCGATAATTCGGCGGGCGCCAACGGCTTCGCCCAGAAAATAATGGCCGAGTGCAAGCATGATGAATGGCATCACAAAAGCGATTGCCACGGCATCGGCCAGCGGCAGGTATTTGAGCGCCTCGAACATCATGCCGATGCCCAGGATATGTAGAACAGCGCGCGCAACGATGGTCGGAAATAAAGCGCGTGGCACGAAAAGCGACCGCCCTGCAAGCCAGACAAGCGGCGTCAGAATGAGAAATTGCGTGGCGAAGCGGATCAGGACGAGTTGCCCAACATCCATCCGGCTTCCCAGCAACTTGGCTAAAGAGTCGCCGAGAGGAGCCATGATGCAAAATCCAAGCATCAAGGTGATGCCAAGAAGTGGTTTGTCGCCAGTCATTTGCGCAACCTAAGCTGCTTTCTGGCAATGCGCGAGCAGCTTTACAAACTGTGAATAAGAGATGCCATTTTCAGTCTTCTGGTTCTAAACTCTCCCTTGACTGGCCCTATAATCCTGCCAAGCTTTCCAGCAGCTTGTCGCAGTTGCGAAACGCCGCTTTTCATCAGGAGTCGTGAACATGGCCGCCTATGCACAGAATGATTTGACCGCTGTCATCGAAGCTGATCGTGCCCACCTTTGGCATCATCTAATTCAGCACAAACCTTTTGAAACCGTTGATCCTCGGATCATGGTCGAAGGCCGTGGGATGCGGGTTTGGGATGCAACCGGTAAAGAACATCTCGACGCTGTTTCCGGTGGTGTTTGGACGGTTAATGTCGGATATGGCCGCGAGAGGATCGCAAATGCCGTTCGCGACCAACTGATCCAGATGCCCTATTTCGCAAACTCCGCTGGCTCAATTCCGGGCGCAAATTTTGCTGAGATGCTGACCGACAAAATGCCCGGCATGACCCGGGTGTATTACACGAATTCAGGATCAGAGGCGAACGAGAAGGCCTTCAAAATGATCCGCCAAATCGCGCACAAGAAGTACGGTGGCAAGAAGAACAAAATTCTCTACCGCGAGCGCGACTATCACGGATCGACCTTGGCGACGATGTCGGCAGGCGGACAGCTTGAGCGGAACATGCAGTACGGGCCATTTGCTCCTGGTTTTGTCGAAGTTCCACACTGCCTCGAGTATCGTGCGCAGATTGAAACCGAGAACTATGGTGAATGGGCGGCTGATCAGATTGAAGAGGTTATTCTGCGCGAAGGACCGGACACTGTTGGCGCTTTGTGTCTTGAGCCGGTAACAGCCGGTGGCGGTGTCATTACACCTCCGGATGGATACTGGGCGCGTGTTCAGGAAATCTGCAAGAAGTACGACATACTCTTGCACATCGACGAAGTGGTTTGTGGCGTCGGTCGAACCGGCACTTGGTTTGGATACCAGCACTTCGGCATCAAACCAGATTTTGTCACGATGGCAAAAGGCGTGGCCAGCGGGTACGCCGCCATCGCCTGTATGGTCACGACCGAAGAGATCTTCGAGATGTTCAAGTCTGATGCTTCCGACCCAATGAATTACTTCCGCGATATTTCCACCTTTGGTGGGTGTACCGCCGGACCGGCAGCGGCCATTGAGAATATGAAGATCATCGAAGAAGAAGAGCTGCTGGATAATACCACGGCAATGGGTGCCCGGATGATAGATAATCTTTTGGCCCTTCAATAAAAGAACAGGGTAATTGGTCA
>JAPPOI010000451.1 GCA_028818055.1 Boseongicola sp. | reverse complement strand
GCGATCAACGATATCGGCCGCCAAATCCGGTGGTGTCGCTTCAAGCGCCGTCATCACCGCCTCGCAAATTTGCTGAACAGGTTCAGCCAAAGCCTCAGCCACCTGAGCTTGGTTGATCGCGGTTTCCTTCGGCACTCCGTTCAAAAGATCGCGGCCGCGAATTTGCATGGACTGTCCACGCCCGTCATCCGGCATCCGCGCCGTGCCGATCGATGTCTTGATCCGCTCTGCGGTTTGCTCACCAATTAGAAGGTTATGTTGGCGGCGCAAGTAGCTGACGATGGCTTCGTCCATCCGGTCACCACCGACACGCACCGAACGCGCATATACGATGTCGCCCAAGGAAAGGACTGCGACCTCGGTGGTACCACCACCGATATCGACAACCATGTTCCCGGTTGGATCAGTGATCGGCATGCCGGCCCCGATGGCGGCAGCAATAGGTTCGGCGATCAGGCCAGCGCGTTTGGCGCCAGCAGAAATAACAGATTGGCGGATTGCCCGTTTCTCGACCGGTGTGGCACCGTGTGGCACGCAGACGATGACTTTTGGCTTAGAGAAGTAGCCGCGTTTGTGAACCTTGCGGATGAACTCTTTGATCATTGCTTCCGCAACATCAAAGTCTGCGATCACACCTTCGCGCATTGGGCGAATTGCCTCGATACTTCCCGGGGTACGGCCCAACATCAGTTTGGCGTCCTCGCCAACGGCCAGAACTTTCTTCTGCCCGTCTTTGACGTGATAGGCGACCACGGACGGCTCATTCAAAATGACACCCTTGCCCTTCACGTAGACAAGCGTGTTTGCCGTACCCAAATCGATTGCCATGTCGGTGGAAAATAGTCCGCCAAAGGCCATTACTTCTGCCCCAATCCACTTCGTTCGAGGGTCCGCGGAATCATGCCTGTCGCGGACCGTTGCGTTATATGCCTATGGCCGGCGCCTTGCCAGACAGACAAGCATCAAACCAGCGCGATTCTGCCGCAAATACCCTACGACATTAACTCCGATTCACAATCAAACGCTAAAAATCGTCATGATTGTGACCGAATAGGGAACAATTAGGGTCTCGCGACCGAAATTTCAGCCGGACATGGCTTTTTGCCAAGACGTCGCTACGTCAAAAGCCGCATTTCCTGCTGTTTCGACGAAGGCCATCTGGTCTCCTGCGTCGACAAAAACCATGGATTTGGACCCGTCTTCGGACGTGAAAGTGTACAAACGAGCGCCATGGTCAGACTTTGTAAGCTCACTGCGTTTGGCGAGATATCCATCCAAGAATATCGCAACTTTTTCACCCAGCTCAGCCACAACAGCCACGTCGCCACCATGCCCAATCACATCTTCGCCTTCGACCAGAAGCCACCCTTTTGACTGGCCCTCGACCGACTTCAGGAACGAGCCAAGTTCAAATTCGCCTGGCGCTGCCCCGTCCAGAACAGCATCCAGAGCCCAAACCTTTGCCATCTGGTCGACTGGGATGCCAACGTCGGACGCAAAGGCGCCAGCCTGTTGGCGAGTGGCGGTTACCATCATCTCGTGCACACCATCCAAGGCAGCAAGAACCGCGGCCTTGATCAGGGCAAGCTTCGGGTCAGAGGCATCTTTGAATTCCGCGCCAAACAAGCCTTCGTCGATACCAACAGCCGGTTCCAGCGCCAAAAGTGACTGCAATCGGCGGTTCGCGACGGCAAACTCAAGCCTGACCGATCCGCCAGATCGGAAAGAAAGCTTGCGCGGTAAAATGACCTCGTCAAATTCAGTCAGAATTCCGGCCAATAGCTCCTCGCCCTCACCGCGCAGAACACGCGCGGCTGATCCCGCTCGGCCTTCCTTGCCAAGCTTCGCAAGTTTTTGTTTCAGACGGGAAAAGTCGTCCAACCAAGCGCTCCGATGTTCACTCTGACTTCAGAATACTGGCAAGCGCGGTGCGACCGCAATCAACCAATTTTCCAAGTTCTGTATCAGGATGACAAAGACAGATGAGGACCTCGTTGTCGGACGCCTTGGTGCGCAGGAAAACGCGCGCTTCTGATCCATCAGCGGTCATGGCGACTTCAAGCGGTCCGTCTCCCACAACTGCAGATGCACCCTCTGCCAATACACCATTCAGAAATGTCGAGGCGCTTGCGCAAAGCCCATCAATTTCTTCTTGCGCGGGCTTCGCGTCAGAACTGACGCAAAGGACCATAGACGAAGAAAGATCGGCAAAGGCCGCAACATCGCATCCGGGCACGTCCTTACGGAGCTGATCCAACGTTTCAGTGACGTCCATGATTTTCCTCGGTCACCCTCAGAAGCAAGGGCCAATACAGGTCTGCAACCTTATTGGTCAGCAAAACGGCCGGGTGCAAGCCCCGGCCGTCAAAGCGCGAAATTCTATGATGAAGTGTTGAGCCTAAAGCCGCAGCGTACCGGCTTCCAAGCTGCCGGGTTGTGGGCGGGTTCTAACGCCTTCGCGGGCTGCAAGCTTCTTTGGACGAATACGGGTTGGCGCGACTGGCTCAACCGGGCGGCGTGCTTCTTCTTCAGCCGCAGCCGTGGCTTCTTTGTATTCAGCGATGCTTTCGATCAGCGCATCCAGTTCGGATGTAAGCGGACCGGCGCCGCTGGCTTCGAAGCCTTCCGGGTCGTTCGCCGAAGCCAAAGCCTGGGTCAGCGAAATCGGGAACAGGTCCTTGAACAGGCCGTTGGTTTCCTTCGCAACGCGCTTGATCACGCGAACCCGGTCGCGGTCGGACAGGATTTTATCCATGCGCGTCAAAAGCAGATAGCTGTGCGGATAGAGCTCTTTCGGCAGCATCGACCAAACTGCAGCTTCTGATTGGCGCCACGCCTGCGTGGCGTGTGTGCACCAAAGAACCGCATCGGCATGCGGAATTATGCGCTGCCAGACGTCGGCATCCATGTTGGGGTCCGAAATGCCAGGCATATCGACCAAATCACACTTATCAAGAAGCTCTGCGTCGTGGAAAACGCGAATATGGCTGGTATCGTGGACAGACACATCTTCAAGCCGATCAAGGTCGATTTCGTGCTCACGACCGTCCAGATCAACCCGGTAAGGTGTTTCGTCACCTTTTGACATCCAAACAGGCGGCAATTGAGTCGCCGTCACATTCACTGGCAACGAGGATGTGTTGATCAGCAAGTTGGACAGGGTGCTTTTGCCCGCACTAAATTCGCCCATAAGACAAACGACAGGCCGGCCAGTACCATATTGCGTTGCAGACGCGTGAACTTGCTCTTCTACCTGATCCTGAGGTTCAGCATCTGGTCCTGGATCTCCGATGACGCGAAATTCTGGCGCTTCGTCCGTCGGTGTGACTTGGTCATCCGTCATGTTGATCCCCTTAAGCTGCCAGCTCGGTGAGCGCGGCCATCGCTTGTTTCAATTGAGCCTGCTTTTCCGAAACGCCCGCCGCATCAATCAGTGCGGTGTGATCGCCTTCGGTTTTGCCGGCCTCTTCAGCGAGGCGCGATAAAATTCCGTTCTGTTCTGTGATGAACTCTTGCAGCGTTTGCTTCGAAGCTTCGCGAATCGCATCTGAATGCGACCCGAGCAGGCTGTCGACGATGGGCTGGGTCTCGGCTCCGATCATCTCAGCAAACTCCGTCGCAAAGGTGCGATAACCGCGACGTTTGTGCCACCAACGGTTCCACCACGTTCCCTTCAGGTCCAACGCAATTGTTTGGCCCAATAGAACTGGCGATGCCGGCCGCGGTGGTGTCGGAGCCTCGATTCCAAACCCTTCGTCCGAGACATTGAACATGCGGTGATAGACACCAGCGTATTGTTCAGCGGTCCGGATCAGAACTTCTTTTGTGGCCTTCTGGGAATTGCGTCCAAAGACCTGATACGCCGTGCGCATCAGAATCCGCAGACCACTTGGGTCGTATTCCCAGACTTCTTCGTCGCCCTTCGATTCAAGATGCTTCAACAGCGATCCTGTCGCGCGCTCAAGGAAGCTGCGGTGCGAACGTTCGATGCGCGTTTTGAAATCCTCGATCACGCCAGTCATCGCGTCGTCCATTGACGACATGGCGTCCGATTCAATGCGCGAAAGCTCACCCTGCAACTGACCCGGTTCCAATGGCGGAAGACTGGTGTCAGTTTCGCGGGCGGTCACAACCTGGTGGGCAGCATTTAGACCGTTTGCAAGATTTCGGGCGGACTTTGCGATCTTGTCGAGAAGATCCTGACCCGTACCATCGGAAATCCGGTCTCCGATCGCAGCAAATACGTCCGGAACACCCGACAAATCCCAAAGCAACTCTTCTGGCTTCAAAGAGTGATTTTCTTCGATGCGGCCTTCGGCAATAGCCCAAGACGAAAGAGCTTCAATTGTTTGATCATCAACTGCGTCGAGGCGGCCGGTTAGTGCTGCAGTCGCGCAGAATGCTGACGTGAAGATAATCTGTGCATCTTTCGGTCCGTCGTGATCCTTAAGTGTCTTACGGATACTGTCGCGGATTTCCGGAATTTGGTTTACTGGATCGCTCAGTTCATCGCAGCGGTTTACGGCAATGATAACTTCGCGCGATTTTACGTTGGCGATCAGGCGGATCAACGCCATGTCGACCGAGCTGAGAGCCTGGTGCGCCGCCAGAACCACAACACACATCCGGCTTTCACGAATAGCTCGGATGGTGATCTGTTCGCGGATCATGAATGTATCGTTGACGCCCGGCGTGTCGCGAAGGCACAGCGGCATCGGATATTCCGGCCGGTGCATGAACACTTCGGCAGATTTTGTGATGTCAGCGAAACGGCCCTGAGACTGGCTGGTCTCGAAGTCGTCTTCAAAGTCGTCACCAAGGCAGACGTAACGTTCGATCAGCTCGCTGTCGAAGTAGCCGTACTCGTGCTGCTGACCAAGAAGAAGCTCGAACTTATCACCAAGACGCTTCTTGGATTTCTCACGCATCTCGAGGACTTGTTCGCGAACTTTATCCATTTCCTCTTCGGCGCCCGCCCGGCTGGCGAGTTCACCGATACGACCGCCGCGGTCCAACAGGCGGCTCCATTCTTCCATGTCGAAGAAGCGGAACGTTGCGCGGTTGTCTTCTGGCAAGATGTGCGGGTTCAGGTGCAAGGATGTGACCACCGATGTCCATGGGTTCACATCTGCAGGCAACAAGTCAGGATGTCCGACCATGGCGTTGACCAATGTCGTCTTCCCGGCCTTAACCTGACCAATCATCGTGATGGACGGCTCTGCGTGCTTCAGCTGATGGTGAAGCCGGCGTGCCGAACGGTTGGTGGCCTTGTCGCCAATCTTACCAATGCGGACCAACGCCTGCCGAAGACTCTTGGATTTTTCCAAAAATGGATTGAGCCCCTCGAACCCACGGCTGAGGAGGTGTGCATTTCCAACTGCGGAGGCTGCACCATTTTCCATTATGCTTGTATCAACCTTCATCTACACAACTCGTCGTACGCAATACCGTCCGTCAGATCGGACAAATTCACTATGGAACGATAATCATCGTTTCGAACCCGTGTAGAATTCCCCGCCAAAATGGCCTTTTTGTGACGGATTTCAGGAGAATAGATACACTTCATGGAATTATGCGGCCAAAGCCGTCTCAATATCGCGTCTAAGTTGCAGTAGAAGCGTCACAGCATCCGCGGCAGGCGCATCCCCGCTTTCAACTTGCATCAGCACCATCAGATCTGATGCCTCATGAAGCTCATCGAGAAACTGTTCCGACATTGGGCAGCCACTGTCGTCGTTGCTGAACATATCGACAAGTTCTTCAAGGGCTTCGATGCATTTTTCGACAACATCTGTCGGCGGTTCGTCTGCGTTGTCCGCAACATTTTCCGAGATGCTTGCGCCGCGTTTCTGAATGAACCGCGCCGCGCTCTGAAACAACTCGGGATTGAAGAGTTCAACTTCATTGTCCAACGTACCTGGTGGCAGGTCGGCGGTGACAACGGGCGACTCATCGACTGTTTCAGCTTCCGCCGGGCTGGGTGAGTTCGCAGCCGCCGGTGCGGTGATTTTCTGTTCGGGAATCTCTGGCGCTTTCGCATCCTTCGCGTCAGCGCTGCCCTCTCCCAACAGCTTCTCAATGTTGTGCCGAGCCACAAAGAGATGGGCACTATCGAAGTCGGCGCGGTGACCACGATTGGCATGACGTTGAACATCGCCAACAAATGCGCTTCCGCCTGACCCGTGGAACTTGGCTTCGTCTACGGTGCCATCTGCAGCATGTGCACGGATCGCATGGAGTGTGGCGACTGGGAACATCGCGTGGAACTCTTCCGAGGCGATGTCGTTCAGGCTTTCGACGCGGTCGGCCAACTGGTTTCTTGATGAAAGGACATCTGCCTTTGTCAAAACCAGATAGGAGTGATCCTTGATGCCATCTGGAACCTTGTTCCAAAGGACGCGTTCATCCTCACCCATGACTTGGGTGCACCAGATGGCGATGTCGGTTCTGCGCGAGGCCCAATCGATTGCTGAACTGAGCTCGTCGATCCCGCCGCTTGTGACAACTTCCAGGAAGCTGATCTTCTTCAAAAGATCGATTGGCAGCTCAAACCTTAAAAACGCAGGATCAAGTTCCAGAATTGCCGGAAAATCGAGGCTTTCAAAAACCGTCGAGTTGCCACGTTTAGTCGTAACGTAGATCCGCTCTTTCTCGCCATAGACCAATTCCATGGTCGGCATGCGCGCATTTCTTGGAAAGACGCGTTTGCGCAAGAACATGTTGATGACTTCGGTTTTTCCCGTACCGGGCAAGCCCAGCAAGGTAACTCGGACTGGAGACGTAAGTCTGGTCAGCAGGTGCGTTGCGTGATCGTTAACCGGTTCTTCAAGAACACCGCGTGAGATCGCGCTTTTCAGACTTTCAACGACCTGCATGTCGGCGGCTGAAGTGTTCAAGCGCTGCCTCCGTCGCTAGCCAGCCATCTGCGCCTGAGAAAGATCGGCGCTCCGTCCTTTTCTGGCGGCTTTGGCTGAGGCGGAAGCTCTTTCTTTGAAGCCTTTTCAGGCTGCGGCGGAGTAATCTCGTCTGTGCGCGCATCAACTTCAACGACTTCACCAGACGACTTCGGCTTGATCGGACGTGTCGTGATTTGACGCGGCCGTGTCTTATGGCGCTCAAATTCAGGTGTGAATATATTCTGACGATCTTCGGCATCTGCCTGCAGCTCGACCTTGATGACCGAGAAGCAGATGTTGTCTTGCTCGGGGTCATTCAGTGACTGCAGTTCTGCAAGAAGCAGATCAGCGATATTCGCACTCTTCTGATCGCGGTTTTCACGCAAAATCTTGCGGATCTGGCGGTTCGACAGGAACTGCAGACCGTCGCTGGCGACAACAAAGATATCGCCGTCAGCAACATTGAATGGGTTGGCAGGGCAGTCGATCCGTTCAATCGTTTCGCCAATCAGAACCGAAGTCAGAGCGTTTCGATCCGGATGGTTACGTCCAACGTCTTCGGACATCATTCCGGCCCGCACCATGTAATCGATGTGCGGCCCCAGCGAGTGATCTTCGTTCAACTGGCACAGACTGCCTTCCCGGAAAAGGTAGAGAGGGCTGTCGCCAATCGAAATCCAATAAAGCGTGTCGCGAACAAATACCGGTGCAACAAGCGTTGCGCCCATGCCGGCAGTATCTGGATTGCTGGTTGTATGGGCAGCCATACAAGCGTTGGCAGACACAGCGGCAGTTTCCAGAACGTTCGAAACATTCTCTTTGAAGCTGTCGATATCAGACGATTGGAACTTCAGTTCACTGAACACTTCAGTCACGACAATCTTCGACGCAACATCCCCTGCAGCGTGACCACCCATACCGTCAGACAAGACGGCATAGCCGAAGTCAGCTCCCATCGGGAAGTCTGTCGCGATTGCATCCTCCTGATAATCGCGGCGACCGCGATTCAGGACGCTTGCAACGTCAAACCTTATGTCAGTGAATTTCGACATACTTAGGCGTCAAGGTCCTCTTTGTCGGCGTCCTGCCAAGTGAATTCAGGGTTGCAGAGCGCAACGAACTTCAACGTCGTTTCGCCGATGCGGATTTCGTCGCCGTTGTCCATGTCTTCGGTAGACAGGACAGGCTTGCCATTCAGTCGAACCAGGTTCGATTTGCCGCCGTGACCAAGGAAGAACTTGCCTTGCTCGTCATCGTAAGCAACCGCGGCGTGGTTATTTCGCGAGATCGAGTTGTCGCCAAAGTCCAGACGAACCGCCTGATCCTCGCCGCGTCCGATATTCGAAACGCCGTTGAACAAAGTGTAGCTGTGTCCACGAC
>JAPPOI010000211.1 GCA_028818055.1 Boseongicola sp. | reverse complement strand
TGTTCCGCGTCCCTCGTCACTGACAAGGCTGTCTGAGACGCTAAATCGAACACTTGGCTTCGGTTCGTCGACTAGCTTTTCGTTCGCGATTGTAATCATTTCGGGCGAAATGTCGGTGCCGTGGTAGTCGGCAACAGCATCGGCAAGCAGCAGCGCAGTCAATCCCGTACCACATCCGATCTCTAGGACCGAGTCGTCTGCGCCCAAGTATTGGCGGGTCCGCTCCATGGTCGTTTCATAGGCGTCCATGTCTCCTATGGGCTGTTTTGCATACTTGCGGGCCAGCCGATCCCAAAATGCTGCATCTGACATTAGGTGATCCTTTCGTTGGCGCACGTTTGCCACAAGACACACTTCATTAGAATTGCATAAATCTGTCTTTTAGATATACGAAAACGCATGAACTGGTCTGCAATAGATTTTGATTGGAACCAGGTTCGCGCGTTTCTGGCGACACTTGAAGAGGGGTCGCTTTCGGCAGCGGCGCGTGCTTTAGGATTAACTCAGCCAACGCTTGGACGTCAGGTGACGGCGCTTGAAGCCGAGCTTGGTATTACGCTCTTCGAACGGGCAGGGCGGCAGCTTGTGCCAACGCCCGCAGCGCTGGAAATGGCCGAGCACGTCCGCCAAATGGCCGAAGCCGCGACCAAGATGTCACTTGTTGCCAGCGGGCAATCGCAATCAGTTGAAGGACGCGTCAAAATAACTGCGACCGAAATGTATTCGGTCTTTGTGCTGCCTGAATTCGTCGCTGAAATGCAAGTCAGTCATCCGGGCATTTTGATCGAGATTGTCTCGACGAATTCGTTGAGCAATCTGCGCCAGCGCGAAGCCGACATTGCCATTCGAAATGCGGAGCCCACCGACCTTGATCTGATCGCCAAGAGTCTTGGTGGTGAGACCGGTGGCATGTTCGCCACGCAGGCGGTGATCGATAGGTATGGTCCATTCAACTCCCTAAGCGATTTGAAAGACGTGCCCTTTGTGGGTTTCGGCGCAAACTCAGAATTCCTCGAGGCGCTCCAGAAACGACAAGTGCCCATTACTGAAAGCAACATTGTTGCTGGAAGCGAAAGCCATCTGGTTCATTGGGAAATGGCACGACAAGGGCTTGGTTTGGCGGTTAATGGATGGAAAGTCGGTCTGAAAACCGGTGACATGATTCCTGTCTGCCGCGATGCTTTGACATTCGATTTTCCGGTTTGGCTGGTTGCTCCACAAGAGCTTCGAACCAGTCGGCGCGTTCGCATTGTGTTTGATGCGCTAGACGAATTCTTGCGCAAGTTCGCCCATGATATTCCCGGACCATTGAACAATTCACATTCAGCTACCAAATCCGCTTGACGGCACCTTCCGCTACGCCTAGAAGCGGCGCGTTGGCTGCGCGGTTGTAGCTCAGTTGGTTAGAGTACCGGCCTGTCACGCCGGGGGTCGCGGGTTCGAGCCCCGTCAACCGCGCCACTTCCTCCCCTGACAAAAGTGCATATTCTGTGTGCCTTAGGAGGAAGTTTGCATGCCGACGTTTTCTACGACAGACGCGAACGTTTCTTACGATATTGTCGGTGACGGACCGCCGCTTGTTCTGTTGCATGGGTTCCCTCAAACACGCGCAATGTGGGCAGCTGTTGCAGATCAGTTAAAGGACAACTTCACGCTGGTGATGCCCGATCTACGGGGCTATGGCCAATCGACTGCAAAAAATCCCTTAGCAATCGAAAGCTTCAGTTTTCGAGCAATGGCATCTGATGTTTCAAGTCTGATGGGCCATTTAGGGATCGACCGCTATCATCTTGCCGGACATGACCGCGGGGCGCGGGTTGCTCATCGCTTGGTTCTGGATCGCCCCGATGCCGTCGAGCGCTTGACGCTCATGGATATCCTTCCCACGAGCTACTTGCTGGAAAACTGGAATTCCAAAGTATCCATGGCGTATTGGCACTGGTCATTTCTGGCGTTGCCGGCGCCGTTTCCGGAAGAAACCATTTTGGAAAATCCAGACCGTTTCTTCGAAACATGTTTAACAAGTTGGGGCGGTGCGCAGATTTCGAGTTTCGAAGCGATCGAAGAGTACCGCGCGGCTTGGCGGCGGGCTGAGGTCGTGAAGGCAATGGTGAACGATTATCGGGCGGCTGTCTCAATCGATAGCGACAATGACCACGCAGATCAGGGCCGGAACATATCCTGCCCGACCCAAATAATCATGGGGGCCGATGGGATTATGAACCGGTTGTTCGATGTCTCAGATGTTTGGTCGAAATACGCTGACGACTTTTCGATGGAGTTGATGCCCGGTGGGCATTTCTTCATCGATCTTCATCCGAAACAGACAGCGGACGCTTTGCGCGCCTTCCACCGATAATTGGCTCAATCCAAAGTTTGCGAAGCGCGCCACCAGCAAAACCGGCGGCGCATCTCGATTAGTCTTTGGTAACGGCCGCCAGAACTCTCGCCCAGCTTCTGATGCCCTTCTGAAAACTGCGTACGTCGTACTTTTCATTGGGGCTGTGGATCAGGTCATCATCCAGCCCGAAGCCGATCAGCATGGAATCCAAACCGAGGATATTCTTGAAATGTCCAGCGATGGGGATCGAACCGCCGCCGCCAATGAACGCCGCAGGTTTTGGCCATTCGTCGCTAAGGGCTACACGCGCTTTCTCAAATGCCGGGTTCTCGGTTGACATCACGCTTGCGGGCGACGCGCCGTGGTCTTTGAATTCGATTTTGCAATCGGAGGGCAGGGCGTTCGTCATCATCTCCCGAAACGCAGAGCGGATTTTCAGTGGATCCTGTGTGCCAACCAATCGGAAACTGATCTTGGCGCTTGCCTTGGCTGGCAGCACTGTTTTGAACCCGTCGCCCGTGTATCCTCCATTGATGCCATTGGCCTCGCATGTCGGGCGGGCCCAGATCATTTCAAGCACTGATCGCCCATCTTCACCTGCTGGCAGTGAAAGACCGACGTCACCCAGAAAGCTTGCGTCATCAAAGCCAAGCGCATCCCATTGTGCGCGGAGCTCGTCAGAGAGTTCAGGCACGCCATCGTAGAACCCAGGCACAGTCACGCGGCCGGTTTCGTCGTGAAGCGACGCGATCATTTTGGAAAGCACGCGAATAGGGTTTCGTGCCGGTCCGCCATACATACCTGAGTGCAGGTCGATGTCGGGGCCGGTGATCGTCACCTCTTCACCCAAAAGCCCGCGCAGCATCGTGGTGATGGCTGGCGTGTCTTTGTCGAAAAGGCCTGTATCACAGATCAAGGCAAGGTCCGGCTCGCTCAATTCCTCTGCGTTCGCTTTCAGGAACGGGACCAAGGAAGGCGATCCAGATTCTTCTTCGCCTTCGAAAATGAACGAAATTTTGCACGGCCAGGTTCCGTTTACCGCCTTCCAAGCACGGCACGCTTCGACAAAGGTCATCAACTGTCCTTTGTCGTCAGCCGTTCCACGTCCACGCAAAACAGGACCTGAATCGGTGTCTTCAATTGCCGGGTCGAATGGGTCGCGATTCCAGAGGTCCAATGGATCAACCGGTTGGACATCGTAGTGGCCGTAAAACAGCAAGTGCGGTTTGCCTTCGCCCACGTGCCCAACGACCATGGGATGGCCGGGCGTCGATCTTGTTTCCGCATCGACACCCATTGATGCAAGATCTGCAACCAGCCAATCGGCGGCACTTTGGCAATCTTTGGCATAAGCCGGATCGGTTGAAATGGACGGTATACGCAGAAGCGACATCAGCCTTTCAATCGCGGCATCCAGATCGTCGTCAATTTGGGCAAGAACTGCATCAAGGCTCATCACCGGATCTCCATTCAATGATTCCGCGCACCGTATCAGCCGGGCCGTCGACGTCCAGACTGGCAGTGATCCTTTCGGCCCGGTATGACTATGAAATGTGATTGGCGAGGTTGCTATGCGTGTCTCATTTTTCTTGGTTTGGTTAATGCTGTTGGGTTCGGCTGCTTCGGCTGAAGTTCTAACGTCGAAAGAAGCTCGGTCGGTTTTGTTTTCGACGAAGAATGAGGCGATTCAATTGTCGCCTGCCTTGTCTAAGGCTGATCAGGCGCTGATCAAGAATCTCGTGCCGTTGATGGAAAAACAGATGCGGACACCAGTCTGGTATTATTCCTCGATCGCGTATTCACCCGACGAAGGGTTGGTCAGCGAGGCGCTTCAGGGGGCGTTCAACTTTCACAATGTCGACGCAGCCGATCGCGCGGCTCTATCAGCGTGCAACAAAGCCCGCAAATCCGGGACGTCGCCGTGCAAGCTGGCTGCGCGGGTTTTGCCCAAGGGCTATCAATCGCGTGCCCTGACGTTGTCGCAGGACGCCACCTCGGGGTTCACACGGCTGTACAAGCTGGACCGAGGAGCACGCGCAATGGCGATCTCTCCCACAACGGGTGCTTGGGGTATCGGTGCAAGTGATGCAGATGCGATCAGAGCCTGCAAAGGTGACCGAGCCTTGAAAGACTGCAAAGTTGTTGTTCGAGATTGATTTTAACAACTCCGAGAACGCGGCATTTTGTACCTTGTTGCCATACATCCTAATCCCTTAAAATCACGGCCAAAGACGTAGGAGATTCCGCCGGTGGACTATAACGGGAAATTGGATGATGCGCTAAGCCGCCTTCATGACGAAGGCCGGTATCGGACATTCATCGACATCGCGCGCAAACGCGGCCAGTTCCCGCATGCCACTTGGCATCATCCGGATGGAACTGAAAAGCCCGTAACCGTCTGGTGCGGCAATGATTATCTGGGCATGGGTCAGCATCCTGAAGTGTTGGCGGCAATGCACGATGCATTGGATGCAACGGGGGCCGGTTCTGGCGGAACACGTAACATCAGCGGCACCACCGTCTATCACAAGGAACTCGAGGCCGAACTTTCGGATTTGCATCAGAAAGAGGCCGCTTTGGTCTTTACGTCGGCTTACATCGCAAACGATGCAACTTTATCCACTTTGCCGAAGCTTTTTCCGGGGCTGATCATCTATTCGGATGAGCTTAACCATGCATCGATGATTGAGGGCATTCGTCGTAATGGCGGCGCGAAACGGGTGTTCAAGCACAATGATGTCGATCATTTGCGGAGCCTGTTGGAAGCCGACGATCCGAGTGCACCAAAAGTGATCGCGTTCGAGTCCGTATACTCGATGGATGGCGACTTCGGGCCGATAGCGACCATTTGCGATTTGGCTCAAGAATTCAATGCGTTGACCTATCTCGACGAGGTTCATGCAGTTGGCATGTACGGCCCGCGTGGTGGCGGTGTTGCAGAACGCGATGGGCTGTTGGATCGGATCGACATCGTCAATGGCACTCTTGGCAAAGCGTTCGGTGTGCACGGTGGATACATCGCCGCTAGCGCGAAAATGTGCGACGCCATCAGATCTTACGCGCCGGGCTTCATCTTTACGACATCACTTCCACCGGTTGTTGCTGCCGGTGCAACCGCCAGCATTCGCATCCTGAAAGAAGATCAGGAACGGCGTGAGAAACACCAGACTCAAGCGTCAATCCTGAAGCTTCGTTTGAAGGGCTTGGGGCTTCCAATCATCGATCACGGCTCGCACATCGTGCCGGTCATCGTGGGTGATCCAGTACACACCAAAAAGCTGAGTGACATGTTGCTGAGCGACTATGGAATCTACGTGCAACCAATCAATTTTCCAACGGTTCCTCGCGGGACTGAGCGGCTTCGCTTTACGCCGTCTCCGGTTCACGGACCACACGAAATGGATGCATTGGTCAGCGCTATGGACCAACTTTGGTCCCATTGTGCGCTCAATCGCGCCGAACTCTCTGCATAACACTTATCCACAGGTGACCACGCCTGAGGGCTGTGTTAACCTTTACGTCAGTACCTTGGGGCCGATTCTGCGGGTCTCAAGTTGGGGACATGGTGAACTAATATGGGGCAGGAGACATGAGCGGGCGTCCTAAGACGTCAGAAGCTGCCGAAGCGGCGAATCTGAAAGGGTTCGACGACTTTGATCTCTTGCTTGGCGACATCATGCGTGGCGAACGGGCTACGATGGGCAAGTCGCTGTTAGACGTCCAGCGCGAACTAAAAATCAAAGCGAATTACATTGCTGCGATCGAAAACGCAGACCCCGCGGCTTTTGAAACACCAGGTTTTATCGCTGGTTATGTTCGCTCGTATGCCCGCTATCTTGGAATGGATCCCGAATGGGCCTTCAAGACATTTTGCGAGGAAGGAAATTTCACCGTAGCGCACGGCATGTCGGCCGATGCGTCAGTCCGACGTGTCAACAAGTCGGCTGACAAGAAACGTGCGCCGGGTCAAAAGCCGCCAGCTCATCTGCGCGATCCGTTCACGGATCCGAGCGTCAGCTACATGCCAAAAGCTGAGGCCCTGTTTTCCGGTTTTGAACCGCGGGCTATTGGTTCCGTGATGATCTTGCTGCTGTTGGTCGCTGGCATCGGTTACGGCGGTTGGGCGGTCATTCAGGAAGTCCAGAAAGTCCGGTTCACACCCGTCGATCAAACGCCAGAAGTTTTGGCCGAAATTGATCCGCTGACACCGGCAATTGCGCCAGACATCGCGGCGAATGAACAGGACCCAGTTATTACCAGCGAAGCTTTTGATCGTCTTTACAGACCGGAAGCGCTGGATGTACCGGTCATGGTCGCTCGCGATGGACCTATTGCATCAATCGACCCCGACAGCGTCGGAACATTGGCGCCGTCGCGCCAGCCCGACTTGGCAGCAAACGCCCCAGCAACACCGGACAATCTGCCTTTCGCCGTTCCTGGCCGGGTTGATGATCTGCGTAGTGTCGCGTTGGAAGACGCGGATGCGTTGTTACCGCCCATTCAGGTCGTTGCGGATGCAACACCGTCTGTATCGCTTCTGGCTGTCCGCCCATCTTGGGTGCGGGTCACGTCTGTCGATGGAACCGTGGTCTTTGAAAAAATCCTCGACGCCGGTGAACGCTTTGACGTGCCGCTGACCGAAGAGCCGGCGACGTTGCGTGCCGGTAATGCGGGTTCGCTCTATTTCGAGGTCAACGGAAAGGCCTATGGACCTGCTGGAAACGGACCCGAGGTGATCAAAAACGTTGCCTTGGAACCATCCGATCTGACTGGCAACTATCAGATTGCAGATATCCAACGCGACAGCGACCTAGCACGATTTGTTGCTGTGGCCGAAGCCGCCTCTGAGTGATCGACCTGACCGATTGCTTCGCCGCGCAGGCTCGCCTATTTATTCATAAACGCATTGCATCTCAGATGGATCGCCGATGTCTCTGAACCACGTTCGCCCTTGGCGTAACATTTATCGCCGTGAATCGCGCCAAATCCATGTTGGCCCTGTGCCGGTTGGCGGTGACGCTCCGATTTCCGTTCAGACGATGACCAACACGGATACGACCGACGTAAAAGCGACTGTAGCGCAGGTGCTGGCAGCCGCTGAAGCTGGCGCGGATATCGTTCGTGTGTCTACACCCGATGCGGCATCGACATCGGCGCTTAAAGAGATCGTGGCGGAAAGCCCGGTACCGATCGTTGCGGACATCCATTTCCACTACAAACGCGCCATAGAAGCGGCCGAAGCGGGCGCCGCGTGTTTGCGGATCAATCCCGGAAATATTGGCGATGAGGCCCGGGTCAAAGAAGTCATAAAGGCTGCAAAAGACCACGGATGCTCAATCCGAATTGGCGTGAATGCGGGATCGCTTGAAAAGGACTTGTTGGAAAAATACGGAGAGCCGTGCCCTGAGGCGATGGTCGAAAGTGGCCTCGACCATATCAAGATCCTCGAAGATAACGACTTTCATGAATTCAAAATCAGCTGCAAGGCGTCCGATGTATTTCTGGCCGCTGCTGCTTATCAGGCCCTAGCGGATGCGACCGATGCTCCGATCCATCTGGGTATCACTGAAGCGGGCGGATTGACTTCGGGCACCATCAAGTCGTCGATCGGGTTGGGTAACCTTCTTTGGATGGGAATAGGCGATACCATCCGCGTATCGCTGTCGGCTGATCCGGTCGAAGAAGTGAAAGTTGGCTATGAAATATTGAAGTCGCTCGGTCTTCGACATCGTGGTGTGAACATTATTTCTTGTCCGTCATGTGCGCGACAGGGCTTTGATGTGATCAAGACGGTCGAATTGCTTGAAAAGCGTCTGGAGCACATCAAAACCCCGATGAGTCTGAGCATTATCGGATGTGTCGTGAACGGACCGGGCGAAGCGTTGATGACGGATGTCGGGTTTACTGGCGGCGGCGCTGGGTCGGGCGTGTGCGGCGCG
>JAPPOI010000237.1 GCA_028818055.1 Boseongicola sp. | reverse complement strand
AAATAGCCTTGCAAATTTTGGTTGCCCCGCACGCATCAATCCGTCAGCGCGGGATACCGCCGAGGCACGGACACGAATAAGAACCTGACTCTCCGCAGGTTGCGGTATGGGGCGAGTGACTGGGGCGAGGACTTCTGGGCCGCCGTAGGACCGGACGTTCCAGGCATTCAATGTGGTTTCCATAATGATCTCCTTTGTCGAATGACAGCCGAGATAGTGGATTTATTTCTTTCCAATAATTGTCTAAAAAGCTCCATAGTGGATCAAAAACGTTACATTAGATGGATTGGAAATCACTTCCCGCCTTTTTGGCAGTGGCTCGAACCGGGTCCTTGCGTGCCGGTGCCGAACAGATGGATGGCACCCATGCAACCGTGCGTCGACAGATCGAAGGGCTCGAGGCGCAACTTGGAACGACGTTGTTCCGCAGGGCTGCGGGTGGTCTGACACTGACGGCCGCCGGTCGGCGGTTTTTGCCACAAGCACTGGAGGCGGAAACCGCGCTTTTGAAAGGGTTCAACGCCATTAAAGGGCTGGATCGCGAGGCTTCAGGCCGCATTCGTCTTTCTGCGGATCCTTTGACTGCTCACTACCTTCTTGCCCCGGTACTGGCAGATTTTGCGTCGCTGTATCCAGAGATCGAGATTGAGTTGAAGTTGTCTTACATGATCGACTCGATCGAAAAAGATGAAACGGACATCTCTATCCGTCACGTCCTTGAAGTCGAAGAAGATGCCGTTGGCCGAAAGCTTTTCCCGCTTTCAATCGGGGTTTTTGCGTCTCGCAGTTATATCGATACCGAACTTCCAAAAGCAGGATCAAAGGGGACGGGCCTTAATTGGATCGGTTATGGCGAGGCGCCTGAGCTAAAGAAAATGATCGCGGACACACCATTCTCAAATGCCCGTATTCGACACACTGTGGCTGATCCAGAGATGCATCTTCATCTGGCGCGGGCCGGGGCAGGGATGACCCTTCTTGCCAATTGGGCTCCAAGCGTCTTTCCCGAGCTACAGCGCGTTCCCGGCACACAACTGGACAGGCGCCGGTCAACCTGGATACTTTTGCACGGGGGGCTGAGGCGGGTGCGCCGCGCGCGCTTATTGGTCGACTACCTATACGCTTCTCTTTTGGAACGACGCGCGGATTTCATTGGTCAATAGCACCGCGCTTTCTGTCACCACCAAACGACTGCAATAGCGACAATCAGCATGACTGTGGTGATCGGTCCCCAAAGTTTGCGTTCCACTGCTGAAGGTGTGATCCAGTTCAACACGGTCACTATTGCGTTGACGACAACAGCCACCCAACCCGTCCATGCAGGCCAGTGCGGCCATTTCCCGTCTGCAGACAATATAGCCAACGCAAGAGCTGCAAGAATTACGATCGAGGCACCCGCAATGATCCGCCCTTTTTGTGGCAACGCATCTTCGATCTGACCGCCTTGCGTGTAACGCCCCCAAGGGGCACCGAAAATCAAAGCAACCTGAAAGCAGATGACGCCCAAAATGATCAGGGAATAGAGATAAGACATATCCGTAGCTTTAGCTGTTTACGGACAGACTATTCAACCAGCCCGCAAGGTCGTAGCGATAAGATCCGGAAGCGCACTCGGGGCCAAAAGTCTGCCGCCAGAATATGCGCAGTGTGTCTGCAATCCGTGCAGAACACCAAGTTTCAGGGGCAGTCGGCACCAGTTTCATTTCATCTTGGAAGAGGGCCATGCAGTGCCGCTTCAGAGGTTCAATAGTTGATTCAAACTAGCTGATGATTTGCTCTGAGGGGAGGTTGCCTAGCGTTGTCGCGCGCCAAATTTCGCGGTCCAACAGGTGCTGAAATGGTCAAAATCTTGAATAAAAACAGATGGGTATTCTTTCTACTAAGAATTTAGTTTGACAGCGTCTTGTTACTGTCGTTAGCTGCGGGCAGTGCTGGGTCCTTTCAGCACACCTATAACATTTGGGAGGAGACAAGATGCGGAAGTATCTTTTCTCCGCGACAGCGGTCATGGCCGTCATCGCGGGGACAGGGCCTGCTATTGCCGATGAGGCAGCGGCCAGCAAATGGATTGATCAGGAATTCCAGCCGTCGACACTGTCGAAAGACGAGCAAATGGCGGAGATGCAATGGTTCATCGACGCCGCTGCGCCTTATTCGGGTATGGAAATCAACGTTCTGTCCGAAGGTATCCCGACGCACGGATACGAGTCGGAGGTTCTGACGAAAGCGTTTGAAGAGATCACCGGAATTAAGGTCAATCACCAGATTCTCGGCGAAGGCGAGGTTGTGCAGGCTGTACAAACGCAGATGCAGACACAACGGAACCTGTACGATGGCTACGTCAACGACAGCGACTTGATTGGCACGCACTCGCGCCTGCAACTGGCCTATAACCTGACCGAGATGATGTCGGGTGACTGGGCGGCGACGACCAGCCCGACGTTGGATCTGGATGACTTCATGGGCATCCAATTCACAACCGGACCGGATGGCAATCTGTACCAGTTGCCAGACCAGCAATTCGCGAACCTGTACTGGTTCAGGAAAGACTGGTTCGACCGGGAAGACCTGAAATCCGCGTTCAAAGCCAAGTATGGCTACGATCTTGGCGTTCCGGTCAACTGGTCAGCTTACGAAGACATCGCAGAGTTCTTCTCGGAAGACGTCAAAGAAATCGACGGTGTCGCAATCTACGGTCACATGGACTACGGCAAGCGTGCGCCTGACCTTGGATGGCGTATGACTGACGCCTGGTTGTCAATGGCCGGTGCCGGTTCGGTCGGTGAACCAAATGGTATCCCGATTGACGAATGGGGCATCCGCATGGAGGCCGGGTCTTGTAACCCAGCCGGAGCCAGCGTTTCACGTGGTGGCGCAGCCAACGGACCTGCTGCTGTTTATGCGATCCGTAAATGGGATGAATGGCTGCGGAACTATGCTCCTCCGGGCGCTGCTTCCTTTGACTTCTACCAGTCGCTGCCGGCTCTTAGCCAAGGCAACGTGGCCCAGCAGATCTTCTGGTACACTGCGTTTACGGCCGACATGGTGAAGCCGCAGTCGGAAGGCAACAACACTGTGGATGCCGATGGCAACCCACTGTGGCGGATGGCGCCAAGCCCACACGGCCCATATTGGGAAGAAGGCCAGAAAGTTGGCTACCAGGACGTGGGTTCGTGGACGTTCCTCAAGTCGACACCATCTGACCGGGCACAGGCTGCATGGCTCTATGCTCAGTTCGTGACATCGAAAACTGTGGACGTGAAGAAAAGCCATGTTGGTTTGACCTTCATTCGCGACAGTTCCGTCAACCACGAGTCGTTCACCGAGCGTGCACCGAAGCTTGGCGGTTTGGTCGAGTTTTACCGCTCGCCTGATCGCGTGGCATGGTCCCCAACCGGGATCAACGTTCCGGATTATCCGAAGCTGGCCCAGATTTGGTGGCAGCAGATTGGTGACGTGAACTCGGGTGCTTTCACGCCTCAGGAAGCCATGGACCGTCTTGCCGAAGAAATGGACGTGACAATGGCTCGTATGCAGGCGGCTGACGAAGGCGCCGGCGTCTATGGAGGCTGTGGTCCACGTCTGAACGAACCTAAGGATGCGTCCGAATGGCTCGGCAAAGGTGGCGCCAAGGCAAAACTGGCAAACGAAAAGCCGCAAGGTCAGACCGTCAACTACGACGAACTGGTCGCGCGCTGGAACCAGTAGTCCTCCCTATGGTCCCTCGGATGATGTCGAGGGGCCAATTTGTGGCCGGAGCTTTGAAAAGAGCTTCGGCCATCACTCACGCGGGGGCGGGGAACAAATGACAATCGAGTTAAAATCCGCCAGCAAAGTCGTTCGGGGCATCACCCATATCAAGCCGACATCGCTGGTCATGAAAACAGGTCATTTCAATGTGTTGCTGGGGCAAACTGGCTCGGGCAAGACGTCGTTGATCAAGTTGATGGCGGGGCTTGACCCAATTGCCGAAGGGCAAATTTTCTTTGACGGCGAAGACGTTACGAAGCTGACGACGCAGAGGCGAAATATCAGTCTCGTGCACCAGTTCTTTGTGAACTACCCGCACATGACGGTTTTTGAAAACATCGCGTCTCCTTTGCGGGTCGCAGGAATGGCAAAATCCGAGATTGAAGGTCGGGTTCAGGAAGCGGCAGATATCCTACAGTTGGGACCTATGCTGAACCGCCGGCCCCAAGAGCTGTCCGGAGGACAACAACAGCGGTGCGCGTTGGCGCGAGCCATTGCGAAAGAAAGCCGGGCGGTCTTCTTGGATGAGCCTCTTGCGAACTTGGATTACAAATTACGTGAAGAACTGCGGGAACAACTTCCCGAGTTGTTTGCTGGACGAGGAGCGGTCGTCGTGTATGCGACGTCAGAGCCTGAGGAAGCATTGCTCTTGGGTGGCGAGACAGCCCTTATGGATGATGGCGTCGTTACCCAGTTTGGTCCAACCGCTGAAATTTATCGCAATCCGGCAACATTGACGGCTGCACGTGTCTTTTCTGACCCTCCGATCAATTCAGCCAGCATCATCAAAGCTGGCGGTGAAGCTCGGCTGGGAACGGGCGTAAGTTGGAGATTGGAAGGACAAGCCGCGGACTTACCTGATGGTGAATACACCGTCGCGATCCGTCCCCATCACGTTACGCCGGTCGAGGCATCTTCGTCGGATGTCGCCATCGAGGGAAAAGTCCTCGTCACGGAGTTGTCTGGGTCTGAATCGAGTGCTCATTTCCAGATGGGTGATCACGGATGGGTGTCTTTGGCACACGGTGTGCATCCATACCAAATCGGCGAGAAGCACCGCTTTTTTTTGAATGCCAGCCAGGCACTTTACTTTGCTCCAGACGGGAGGCTTGTCGCCTGATGGCCAAGATTACGCTCTCGAATTTGCGCCATTCATATCTGCCTAACCCCAGTGGACCGGCAGACTATGCATTGAAAGAAATTGACCTCGATTGGCGGGATGGTGGCGCATACGCACTTCTCGGCCCGTCCGGCTGTGGGAAGTCGACGCTTTTGAATATTATTTCGGGTCTTCTGAACCCATCAGAGGGCCGAATTCTGTTCGATGACAAGGACGTCACTGATCTTCCGCCAGATCAACGCAACATCGCGCAGGTTTTCCAGTTCCCGGTCATTTACGATACCATGACAGTTCGCCAGAACTTGGCATTTCCGCTGCAAAACCGTGGTGTAAATCAATCGAAAATTGCCGAACGCGTGGCCGAGATCGCGGCCATGTTGGAAGTCGAAGAGATGCTCGACACGAGAGCAGCGCACTTGTCGCCGGACAATAAACAAAAAATCTCGATGGGCCGTGGGTTGGTCCGAGACGATGTCAATGTCGTGATGTTCGACGAGCCTTTGACGGTCATCGATCCCCACCTGAAGTGGAAGCTACGGTCGAAACTGAAAGAGCTGCACCAGCGGGTGAAGGCCACAATGATCTATGTGACCCATGACCAGACTGAAGCGTTGACCTTCGCCGATCAGGTTGTGGTCATGCAGGAAGGCGAAATCGTCCAGATCGGGACGCCCGTTGAGCTTTTCGAGCGCCCCCAACACACGTTTGTCGGTCACTTTATTGGCTCGCCGGGGATGAACATCCTTCCTGCAACCGTCGAAAACGGTGCTGCAATGTTCCATGGTAATGCTGTGGCCTTGGAAGGAAACGTCACCGGTTCTGGCGGAACAACGGAACTCGGGATCCGACCGGAATTCATCAAACTGTCAGATGCCGGCATTCCGGCGCGCGTGCGAAAAGTGTCGGACGTGGGCCGTCACGCCGTCGTTGAAACGATTGTCGGTGACATCCCAGTTAAAGCGGTAGTCGACAGTGCCAGTGTCGAGCAGGGGGAAGAAGTGCATCTTACTTTTGAGCCCGCGCAAACACGACTTTACCGCGATGGCTGGATCGCAACGGAGGTGGCACAATGAAGACCGAAAACCAGAAAGCTTGGTTCTTTGTTTTGCCGGTTTTGATCCTGGTCGCTTTCAACGCACTCGTTCCGATCATGACGGTCGTCAACTACTCGGTGCAGGAGACATTCGGTAATAACGTCTTCTTCTGGCAGGGCCTTGATTGGTTCGAACAGATCTTGCGGTCTGATCGATTTCACGCCGCACTCGGGCGCCAGTTTCTGTTTACCTTTCTCATTCTGATCATTGAGATACCGCTCGGCATCATCGTGGCCTTATCGATGCCACGCAAAGGTTTCTGGGTACCGGTCTGTCTGGTGACCATGGCGCTGCCAATGCTGATCCCGTGGAACGTCGTCGGTTCGATGTGGAATATCTTCACTCTGCCGAACATCGGCTTGCTCGGGTACTTCATGAATGACGTGCTGGGTATCAACTACGACATGACCCAGCAGCCGCTGTCGGCATGGATCACGATCATCGTCATGGATGTCTGGCACTGGACGTCGCTGGTTGTGTTGCTGTCCTACGCGGGCCTCGTTTCGATCCCTGACGCGTACTATCAGGCCGCCAAAATTGATGGCGCAAGCCCTTGGAAGGTCTTCCGATACATCCAGTTGCCGAAGATGAAGACTGTTCTGACAATCGCAATTCTATTGCGGTTCATGGATAGCTTTAACATCTACACGGAACCTTTCGTTCTGACTGGTGGTGGGCCCGGCAATTCCACGACGTTGCTTTCCATCGATCTTGTGAAAATAGCGCTCGGACAGTTCGATCTGGGGCCTGCGGCCGCGATGAGCTTGATCTACTTCGCAATCACGCTGTTGGTCTCGTGGCTGTTTTACACTCTGATGACAAAGGATGACGCAAAATGAGAAAACGCTCACTCATACCCATCCTATACATCGCGTTTTTGCTGCTACCGATCTATTGGCTTGTGGCAATGAGCTTTAAGACAACGGGTGAAATCCTGTCTGGGTTCAGCTTGTTTCCCCAAACCTTTACGCTGCAGAACTACATCGTCATCTTCACGGATCCGACGTGGTACTGGGGTTACATCAACTCGATCCTTTATGTGTCTCTAAACACAGTGATTTCGGTGACTGTGGCGTTACCCGCCGCCTATGCGTTTTCGCGGTACCGTTTCCTCGGAGACAAGCAGTTATTTTTCTGGCTGCTCACGAACCGGATGGCCCCTGCGGCGGTGTTCGCGCTGCCGTTCTTCCAGCTTTATTCCAGTGTCGGTCTTTTCGACACGCACCTAGCGGTGGCGTTGGCACATTGTCTGTTCAACATCCCATTGGCTGTTTGGATCCTTGAAGGCTTCATGGGCGGTGTCCCGAAAGAGTTGGACGAGACAGCATACGTCGACGGGTATTCCTTCCCGAGATTCTTTGTCACCATCTTCTTGCCCACGATCAAAGCGGGCGTGGGCGTCGCGGCGTTCTTCTGCTTCATGTTTTCCTGGGTCGAGCTATTGCTGGCGAAAACACTGACAGCAGTCGAAGCGAAACCAATCGCGGCGACGATGACCAAAACGGCATCTTCGGCTGGGTATGAATTGGGACTGCTCGCGGCGGCTGGAACTTTGACGATCATCCCCGGCGCTATCGTTATCTATTTCGTTCGGAATTACATCGCCAAGGGCTTCGCCCTGGGGAGGGTATGATGCAGCGTCTTGTCTTACTTGGCTGCCTCTTTCTTTCCAGTCCTGCATTCGCTCAAGGATGGGGGAACGTTGCAAAGAAGGAAGAAGAAACCGGGTTCTCTTGGACCGCGCCGCTTTGGCCGTCGTTCTGGATGGCTTGGACTCCCGCCACATTCGCACTGTTTTGCGGGATATTTGGCGCCATAGCCCTGATCGGATTGCTTGAAGGTTTCAAGTATCGTGACGGATTGGAAAGAAAAGGCATCTTGGGCCTAACAACAACTTTGGGCGACCGGCTTTTCATCACACTTCTTGGGACGGCCTATATTTTCCTTGCCTGGCTTGGACTTATGGGTCAGCCGCTTTGGTGGCCTTTGGCCATTAGCATTGCCTGGGGAATATTCTGTTTTAGAAAAGTGTGAGATTCTGCTTTGGAAATTGAAATGCATAAGCTTTACTCAAATAGCGTAGCGAGTGAGCGTTTACTCGGGATGGGACAGCAATGAAGAAAAAGAAAAACGATCTGCTGACCGAAGTGGAGTTGGAGTTCATGAGCGAACTCTGGGCTTTAGGAGAGGGTACAGTGCGCGATGTCCTGGAACGACTGCCTGACGATCGCAACCTCGCCTATACGTCCGGTGCAACCATCCTGCGTATTTTGGAACAAAAGGAATTCGTTACCAGCAGGAAAGAAGGCAAGAGCCACGTTTATATTCCTGCACTGACGAAAGA
>JAPPOI010000258.1 GCA_028818055.1 Boseongicola sp. | reverse complement strand
TCATCATCGCAACCGAACCGCTCTCTGCGAACCGCATTGCGGATCTTGCCCCCGGACGACGCATGATGGTGGAAACGCGGGCACGGCACAGCTATTTCCGGATTTCACCCGATGGCACCCGGTTTCTATATGGTGGACGCGCCGCCATGGTCGGGATTAACCTGAAGACCGCAGCGGCACGTCTCCACCAAACTATGTGCGAGGTCTGGCCGAGCCTGAAAGAGACGAAGATCACCCATATCTGGACAGGCAATACAGGCTACAGTTTTTCGCACATGCCAGCGGTAGGGGAGCGCGACGGCGTTCATTACGCAATGGGATATTCCGGCTCAGGAACTGTTATGGCGCCTTATTTGGGTGCCAAGGCTGCGCTGCAAGCGGTTGGTGATCCAAGTGCCGAAACGGCCTTCTCTCGAACGCGGTTGGATCCTCGCTGGTTCCATACCGGCGGCAAACCGCATTTCCTTCAGGCCGCCAACCTTTGGTACAAGAACTACGTGGACGGTGCCGAGAACCGCGCTGCGCGCCGCTAAGCCCAAACAGGCGCAAGTGGCATAGAAAGCGGGCTCGTGTTGCCGCTGTCAGGCAAGTACTCCGGTGGTTCTGCAAGATGTACTTCGCGCCAGTTGCGAAGCAGGACCATCAAGGCCTCGGCCATGTCTGTGCGGGCGACGAACTGGCCCAAGCAGTGATGCGCCCCGCCGCCAAAGCCGAAGTGAACCTTGCGATCCGCCGTGATATCGAAACGGTTTTCGCCGTCGATGATCGGGTCGGTTGCAGTTGCGTGAACAAGTATATGAACCGTCTCGCCCTTTTGGATTTCGATGCCGTCCAGCTCGAATGTTTCCAGTGCTTCGCGCGTGCTCCACGTTGTCGTTGGGCGCGTACGAATAATCTCTTCGATCGCTTGAGGTACGAATTCTTTATGTGCTCGCAGCCATGCCCATTGCTCAGGATGTTCAGCAAACAATGCCATCGCAAACGACAGTTGGGCGCGGGTCGTATCGACGCCGCCGAAGATTGAAATGACGATTAGGTCTTTCAATGTCTGTCTGTCGGTCAGGTTCAGTTCAGTCCCGGCATCCAGCATTCTGGCGACAAAACTTGTCGTGTCATTTCCGGTTTCGGCGCGGTCGATCAGAGTGTCCGCCAAATCCATCAAGCGGTCACAGGCGGCGTTAATCTGTTCTTCGTAAGTCTTCGCACCCATGCCCATGGCCAATCCTAGCGAACTGGCATCATCGGCGATCCAGTCGGCTTCGCTCGCAGGAAGGCCCAAAATTGCGGTGACGGCGCGGCCAGCGTAGGGTTCGTTGAATCTGTACAGAAAGTCGAATTCGCGATTTTCGCGCAGCGCTTCAACAAGCTCATCTGCCGTCGACCGAAACTCGTTACGCAAAGATAGAACAAAATCGTTCGATAAAGCGGCCTGTGCAATCCGCCTGAGCTTTTTGTGGTCACCGCCTTCCTGGCTGATGATGCTGGCACTCCAGAAACGCGCGAAGCTTCCCTCAAGCCCACATTTTCTGGGCCAATCGTAACTGCCTTGTCGCAAGCGGCGGTCACGCAGCAGCATTCCGGCTTGTCGATGTCGAAGGACGGCAATGCCGAATGGGGTACGCGCGCACCATGCCTTGTCTCTGGCTGAGCGGACTTCGTCGGACCGGGTCGAAAACTCGGGCGATGTCAGATCAAGAAAGGGCAGGGTATTGCTCATGTCCAAAACCAGAAAGGGCCGCCTGTTTGAGGCGGCCCTTTCAGTAACGATACTGTCGTTACTTTTTCAGTTTCTTGTAGGCGTCGTGCTCGTGCTTGTAGCCGCTCCAAAGCGTGTACAGGCAAACCAGCACGGCCAGCAGGAACCAGATCATCGACATCGATGTACCTGCGCCCATGAAGATCGCGCCAGACATTTCGCCGACAGTTGCAAGATCAAATCCCATTGTCTTGTCTCCTTATTCAGACGGTTATTCTGCAGCCGGCGCCGAAGGGATGATGCCCTCCGGATATGCCTGCAGTGGCACTTTGGTCAGGTCGAGACCTGCGAGTTCTGCTTCCTCGGCCACGCGCAGCATTCCCAATGCGTTCAGGATCCAGCTGACGACGTATCCAGGCACGAAGCCCAGCAGGAAGAATACCACAGCGCCGACGATCTGACCGATCAGCGATACGGTTGCTACGCCTTCGCCCTGAATGGCTGGAAGCCCAGCGCCCCAGATGCCGAACATGATCAGACCGAACAGACCGATCGTGCCGTGCACCGTGACAGCGCCCACCGCATCGTCGATGCCGCGCTTGTCCAGGAAGTTGTAGCAAGGCTTGAGCAAGGCACCGCCTGCCGCACCCATCACAAAGGCAAGCGATGGATCGTAGACATCAAGTCCCGACGCCGTCGCAATGATACCCGCCAGAGCGCCCGACATCATGAAGAACGGATCGCGAGCGATTGCCCAAGCTCCGATGATGCCACCTGACATCCCCATAAGGATGTTGAATGCAAGTGAGCTCAGCGTCATTGGTGTGCCGTAGATGGTCGTCGCTTTGTCGCCGTACCAGCTCCATGCTTCGCCAGGGACGATGACACAGGCCATCAGGAAGCCCCAGAAACCGACGATGATCAGCATCAGGCCAAACACTGTAAATGGCATGTTGTGGCCCGAAATATTGTTTACTGTGCCGTCGTCATTGTACTTGCCGATCCTCGGTCCGAGATTGATCAGCACGCCCAAAGCGAAGAAGCCCGCAACTGCGTGAACAAGACCGGCTGCGCCGAAGTCATGTACGCCCCATTGCGTAACGAGCCAGCCGTCTGCGTGCCAACCCCAAGCCGCTGCGACAACCCATGCAAATGAGCCCAGAACAACAGCGAGGATGACAAATCCGACGACTTGAATGCGCTCAATCACAGCACCCGAGAAGATCGAGGCTGTCGTTGCCGCAAAGAGCGCGAATGCACCCCAGAATACGCCAGTGGCCTGATCATCCAGATTAGGACCAGCGCTTTCTGTCCATGGCCATGCAAACGCTGCATAACCAGCACCGGAGATGCCCATTGCACCTTCCGAGAATGTAATACCTGTTGGGAAGCCCCAATATACCCACCAGCCGAAGAAGTAGAATGTCGGCATCATGAACGCGAATGCCAGAATGTTCTTGATGCCCGAGGCCAGAACGTGCTTCTGACGTGATGCGCCCATTTCGTACGCCAAGAACCCGGCGTGAATGATCACCATCAATGGAATTGTTAGATAATAGTAAGTTTCTGCGAACATCGTGTTTGTGACGCCCGCCTTGGCTTCAAGCTCGGCGACTTTTGCCGCGAGCTCTGCAAGTTGCTCTTCCATGTTCCCACCCTGTCGTTGTGGTGCTTGTGTGTATTGACTTCCCTTCGGGAAGCCCTAGGCGAAGGTTAGCCTATGGCTATTCGAACCCGGTAATGATTTTTCTGATCCAATCCTGATCCAATAGGCAGGATTCGACAAAATGAGCCCCAATTCTAGTCCACTGCCCAAAATTCCGTCGGCGTTTGAATCCAACCGACATTCTGCGGCAAATCAACGCGAAACGCCCGACGTTGATTCGTCGGGTGCTTCGTTCTTCAAATTCAGGCAGATTGGCGCGATTGATCCGCGTTAGGCGGTCAAACCTTCAGGTTCCGCCAACCCATGGATACGACACGCCGCCGTCACCGTGTTGGCCAACAAACAGGCAATCGTCATGGGTCCAACACCGCCGGGCACAGGCGTAATCGCGCCCGCGACAGACGCGCAGCTTTCAAAGTGGCAGTCGCCCACCAAACGAGTTTTCCCTTCACCCTTTTCAGGTGCATCGATGCGGTTGATGCCGACATCAATGACAGTTGCCCCCGGCTTGATCCAGTCACCGGGAACCATCTCGGGGCGCCCGACTGCGGCCACGACAATATCAGCGCGCTTCACGACTTCAGGAAGGTCCTTGGTGCGACTATGTGCAATCGTCACTGTGCAACTGTCGCCCAGAAGCAGCTGCGCCATAGGCTTTCCAACAATGTTCGATCTGCCAACCACCACGGCGTCCAAACCTGAAAGCGAGCCATGCTGATCGCGCAACATCATCAGACACCCAAGCGGTGTGCAGGGCACCATGGACTTTTGACCGGTACCCAAAAGTCCAACGTTCGAGATGTGAAATCCATCAACGTCTTTTTCAGGAGCAATTGAGTTGATCACCAGATCTTCGTTCAAATGCCCGGGTAGGGGGAGCTGCACGAGAATTCCGTGGATCGTGGAGTCGTTGTTCAACTCGTCAATCAGAGCAAGCAGGTCGGCTTCGGAAGTGTCGGCGTCCAATTTGTGCTCGACGCTTTTCATGCCGGCTTCGACGGTCTGCTTGCCTTTGGAGCGGACGTAAACTTGGCTCGCCGGATCCTCACCAACCAGAACAACTGCAAGGCCGGGTGTGATCCCATGTTCTTCTTTCAACCGCGTCACGTGCGTGGCCACTTTCTCTCGCACCGTCGCCGCAAAGGCTTTCCCGTCGATAATTGTTGCGGTCATGTTCCAACTCCTTGTTCCTGGACCGCTGAAAACGCAGCCGCATAGTGTTCTTGTTGCATGCGCGTCGCCAAGACGGCGTTGCGCATCAGTTGTGCGACGGTCACCGGTCCCACTCCTCCCGGCACCGGCGTTAGCCAACCTGCCACGTCCATGGCGCTTTCCATGTCGACGTCGCCAACGGTTTTCCGTCCGTCAGCGGTGTTCACACGATTTATTCCAATGTCGATCACGGCAGCGCCCGGCTTCAACATTTCGCCTGTGACCAACCCCGGCTTGCCCACAGCAACAAATACTGCGTCTGCCGCCCGAGAGTGGACAGCAACTTGTCGGGTCATGTGATGGCAAACCGTAACAGTGGCGCCAAGTCCCATCATCAGAAAGGCAATCGGTTTTCCGACAATCTCAGAATGCCCGATAACGCAGACATTCAGCCCTTCGATTTCTAACGGAAGCGACTTCAAAAGCTCAACGCTTGCCACGGCGGTGCAGGGGCCAAGCGCAAGATCGTTGTACACGATGTTTCCGATCGAGGCCGGATGCATGCCTTCGACGTCCTTCAGAGGATGAACCGCTTTTTGTAGCGTCTTCACCGGGATGTGTGCCGGAAGGGGTCTTTGAATGATGATGCCGTTCACGCGCGGATCGGCGTTTAACCCTTGCAGTACGCCAATGAGTTCCTCGGCAGACGTTCCATCGGGATAATTCCGTTCCTCGAACAGAACATTGCACTCTTCAGCCACCCGCCTTTGATTGCGGACATAGAGTGCAGATGCCGCCTGATCACCGACCGAAATCGATACCAAGTGAGGCTCCCAGCCACTGGCCTTCAACTTGGCTGCATCCTTGGCCACCTCGGCTGTCAGCTTTGCCGAGATGGCCTTTCCATCAATCAAGCTTGCGGTCATGTTCAGGTCCTTAGAACAAGCCCTCGATCTGGCCGTCATCATTCAACATGATGGTTTCAGCGGCAGGTTTCCGAGGCAGACCTGGCATGGTCATGATCTCTCCGCAGACAACGACTACGAAGCCTGCCCCAGCGCTGAGGCGAACCTCGCGCACAGGAACCGAGTGACCGGTCGGTGCACCGCGCAGATTTGGATCGGTCGAGAAACTGTACTGGGTTTTCGCCATACAGACCGGCAGGTTGCCATAGCCTTGCTCTTCCCAAAGCTTGAGCTGATCTCGGATCTTTTTGTCCGCCAGCACTTCGTCAGCACGATAGATCGACTTTGCGATGCGTTCGATTTTCTCAAAGAGCGGCATTTCGTCTTTGTAGAGCGGCGCGAACTGGCTGACGCCACTGTCGGCGATATCGGCGACGCGGGTTGCCAGATCAGCGGAACCTTCCGAGCCAAGCTCCCAGTGACGGGAAACGATGGCTTCCGACCCTTGGGTCTCGACATAGTCTTTGACTGCCTGAACCTCGGCATCGGTGTCTGTGACGAAGTGGTTGACGGCGACAACGACAGGAACTCCGAAAGACTTCAGGTTGCCGATATGGCGCCCAAGGTTGGCGCAGCCTTCCTTGACCGCATCGACGTTTTCTTCACCCAGATCGGCCTTTGCAACGCCGCCATTCATTTTCATGGCGCGAATTGTTGCGACCAGAACAACACAATCCGGTGCCAGACCGGCCTTGCGGCATTTGATGTTCAGGAACTTTTCGGCGCCCAAGTCGGCTCCGAAGCCTGCTTCGGTCACGACGTAGTCGGCCAGCTTCAAAGCGGTTGTCGTCGCGATGACCGAGTTACAGCCGTGCGCGATGTTCGCAAACGGGCCGCCGTGGACAAAGGCTGGGTTGTTTTCCAGCGTCTGAACAAGGTTCGGCTGCATCGCGTCCTTCAATAGAACGGTCATCGCGCCGTCGGCCTTGATATCGCGGCAGAACACCGGAGAACGATCGCGGCGATAAGCAACAATCATGTCGCCGAGACGCTGTTGAAGGTCCTTCAGGTCCTTTGCGAGGCACAGGATCGCCATGACTTCGGACGCCACGGTGATGTCAAAGCCGCCTTCACGCGGGAAGCCATTGGCGACGCCGCCTAGCGAAACGTTGATCTGGCGAAGGGCGCGGTCATTCATGTCAACAACCCGGCGCCACTGAACGCGTCGGATATCGATTTCCTGTTCATTGCCCCAGTAGATGTGGTTGTCGATCATTGCCGACAAAAGTGAGTGCGCCGAAGTGATCGCGTGAAAGTCACCGGTGAAATGAAGGTTCATTTCTTCCATTGGAACGACCTGCGCGTATCCACCACCGGCGGCGCCGCCCTTCATGCCGAAGTTCGGCCCAAGGGACGCTTCGCGAATACAGACCATCGCATTCTTGCCAATCCGGTTCAGACCGTCGCCCAAACCCACCGTGGTCGTCGTTTTACCTTCGCCCGCTGGCGTTGGGTTGATCGCGGTCACAAGGATCAGCTTGCCGTTCTTGTTGCCTTGTACTGAGTTGATGAAGTCCTGACTGACTTTGGCTTTGTCGTGCCCATAGGGCAAAAGGTGTTCGGTTGGGATCCCCAACTTGTCACCGATCTCTTGAATCGGACGCTTGGTCGCTTCGCGTGCGATTTCGATGTCACTCTTGTAAGCCATTGGGTTAGTCCTTCTATTTCGCGTCTATTCGGCCGCGATGGCTGTAGCTTTCTCGACCTTGACGGCCGCGAATTTGAACTCGGGGATCTTGCCGTAGGGGTCCACGGCTGGATTTGTCAGGATGTTCGCTGCCGCTTCGACATAGGCGAAGGGGACAAACACCATGTCAGGTGCAACGGCACGGTCTGACCGCGCCATAATCTCGATCGATCCGCGTCTGGTGGTCAGGCGGACTTGGTCACCCGGTTCCACGCCCAACTTTCGAAGCGTTGACGGATGAAGCGAACAGTTGGCCTCGGGCTCGACCGCATCCAAAACCTTTGAACGCCGTGTCATCGACCCAGTATGCCAATGCTCAAGCTGGCGTCCCGTGGTCAGGATCATCGGATAATCGGCATCCGGTGTTTCATCGGGTGCGATGACGCTTGCGGGAGTGAACTTAGCGCGGCCGTCTTGGCGTGGGAATCCATCACCAAAGACAATAGCCTGCCCGGGATCTTCGGGGCTGAGCGACGGGTAGGTCACAGCGTTTTCGCCCATCAGACGATCCCAAGTGATGTTGTCGAGCGACGCCATGTTCTGCTTCATTTCCGCAAAAACGTCGGCTGGGCTGTCGTATTGCCAGGGCAGTCCGCATCGCTGTGCCAATTCCACCGTGATTGCCCAGTCTTCGCGTGCCTCACCCGGAGGGGCAACGGCGGGGCGGCCCATCTGGACCTGACGGTTCGTGTTCGTCACGGTGCCGGATTTTTCGTAGAAGGCTGACGCAGGAAGGATCACGTCGGCGTAATTTGCCGTTTCGGTCAGGAAAATGTCCTGCACAACAAGGTGGTCCAGCTTTGCCAGCGCATCTCGCGCATGTTCCACATCAGGGTCTGACATGGCTGGGTTTTCACCCAAGATATACATCGCCTTGATCTGATCGTCGTGAACCGCATCCATGATCTCGGTCACGGTCAGGCCCTTTTCGGACGAGAAATCTTCAGATTGCCAGACATCGGTAAAGGCTGAACGGACGCCATCGTCCAAGACAGATTGATAGTCGGGCAAAAACATCGGTATCAGGCCCGCATCGGATGCGCCCTGAACATTGTTTTGACCCCGAAGCGGGTGAAGCCCGGTTCCTGGGCGGCCAACCTGACCGGTCATCAGTGCCAGTGAGATCAGGCACCGTGAATTGTCGGTACCATGAATGTGCTGCGACACGCCCATGCCC